>JAFQAU010000260.1 GCA_017399885.1 Lachnospiraceae bacterium | reverse complement strand
GATACAGTATTGTAGTGGATGGTTTGTTTGAAACGACGGAGGAGATTTGTTTCCAGACAACTTTGTTAGGTCCAGTAAAAGAAGAGCAAACAAATGTTGAAACTTATCCTTACATTGTAGTAAAAATGGAGGATATTGATAAGGATATTAGCTATGAATAAAAAAGCGCCAAAGTAGTTCCTGTTTTGTTACGGGGTAGGTAACAGTTTAGGTAGGGGCAATCACTTATATTACGTCGGTTGTAAGTCCATCGGGTTGTTTCTGCCCGATTTTACATGGACTTACAACGTGACAGGTCAGCCCATGTCTGACTGTTACTGGAGTATGTAACAAAAAGTATAGAAAGGTTTACTTTGTTGAAAAGTTCTACTATAATTGAATAGGCGAAAATACGCATATTTGTAATATTTAGGAGGAAGTCATGAGATACAAAATGATAGCATTAGATTTAGATGGGACACTGACCAATTCAGACAAGGTGATAACACCTGCAACCAAAGCAGCATTATTCCAATTTCAAGAAAATGGCGGAAGAATAATTTTAGCTTCTGGTAGACCTACATGTGGAATTACACCATTGGCAGAGGAATTGGAGTTAGAAAATTATGGTGGATATATTCTTTCCTATAATGGAGCAAAAGTTGTAAATTGTGAAAATAACCAGCTTATGTATAATAAAACCATGAGTTTAGAGTTGGTAGAAGAATTAGATGCTCTAGCAAAAAAACATAAAGTAAATATCATGACTTACGAGGATAAGTATATTTATACCTTAGATAAATCTGAACCATATGTAAATGTAGAACAGCAGATTACAAAAATGGAATTAAAAGAAGTAGATAATTTGGCAAAGGCGGTAAGTGCACCGGTAAATAAATGCCTCATGACAGGGGAGCCGGAGTATTTAATGGAAGTAGAGGAAAAAATAAAAGAAGAAATGGGTGGGAGAATTAATGTATATCGATCACAGCCATTTTTCTTAGAGCTTGTGCCAAAGAATATAGATAAGGCGGAGTCCTTAGATAGTTTGTTAGAACAACTAGAATTGGATAGACAACATCTAATTGCATGTGGAGATGGATATAATGATTTATCCATGATTCGCTATGCCGGATTGGGTGTGGCAATGAGCAACGGAGAAGAGGGAGTAAAGGAAGAAGCAGATTACATTGCACCATCCAATGACGAAGATGGCATTGCTGATGTATTAGAAAAATTTGTTTTCTTTGCGGCATAATCACCTTTCATTTCGCATATAGTACTATAAAAGCTACTGTTCGCAAGTTATATTGACACTGTGAATAGTAACCTACAAGTGTGTTGTTAAATATTTGCGTGAGAATAGTAACAGAACAGATAGGGGGAATCACTCTGCTGATTGCCACGTATCCGTATAGTATATTTTACTGAAAACATTTTCATGCAGATATTTAACACAATTATTATGTGGTCTGGTATCCTATGGGAATAGGACGGCATGCATAATAAAAGTAGAATGTTAAGTATCTATATGTGGAATGGGAGGAATTTTTTTTGGATATTTTAAAGAAAAACATACACATGAGTAGAGAAAAATGTAAGAGTAATTTGCAGGTAACCTTGGAGGATGATTTTAATGTACCTGATTCGAAACCTGATATAGATAAGATTATAACAGAAGATGGCACCATAGAAATCCTGGAAAAGAACGTAGTAAACGGAAAATGTATGATGAAGGGAGTATTACGTTTTCAATTATTATATGTAAGTGGGGAAGAGGGACAACTGGTACATACCATACAAGGGAAAATTTCTATTGATGAAATGATTAACATGGAAGGAATTACGCCAGAGGATGAAATCAAAATAAATTGGAACATTGAGGATTTATCTATAAGCTTGATAAATTCCAGAAAAATTAGTGTAAAGTCAGTAGTATATCTATCCTGTAAGGCCTTAGAAATTTGTGAAGAGGAAGTTGCGATAGGTGTGGATAATGCAGAAGGGACACAGTGTAGGTATGAAAATATGCCCCTTACCAGATTGGTAGTGGACAAGAAAGATATTTTTCGTATCAAAGAAAATTTCCATCTGCCAACAGGCAAACCGAATATTTACGAGGTGTTATATCATAATTTATATTTGCAGGGTGTGGAAATGCGGGCCCAGGACGAACAAATTGGAATAAGAGGGGAGTTGGTTCTATTTGTACTTTATAGAACCCAGGAGGACAATCAAAGAGTACAGTATTTCCAAGCAGAGCAACCCTTCCACACTTCCATTCCTTGTGGTGGAATAAAAGAAGATATGGTTTTACAAATTGAGCAGGAGGTAATAACGAGAGAAATCCAGATAAAGCCTGATGAAGATGGAGAAGAGAGAGAGATTGAAACCGAGTATGCTTGTAATTTAGGAATAAAGGTTTATCAGGATGAGGAAGTAAAGTATCTGGCAGATTTGTATTCTATAGATAAGGACTTACAGATAGAGGAAAAGGAACAGCATTTTCAACATTTGCTTACAAAAAATAATTTCCAGAAAAGAATCACAGAACAAATCTCCCAATCAAAGGATGCAAAAGAGATTCTACAAATTTGTCATAGTCAGGGCTGGGTACAAGTGGAGGAACAGGAATGGAGAGACAATGGAATTTTTATAGAAGGAACAGTAGAGATAAAAATTCTGTATATTAGCCCGGATGATCGCATGCCAATGGGAGAAATAAAAGCCTCTATTCCTTTTTCTCACACAGTAGAATGGAAAAATCCGGTTCAAAATGTAAGCTTTCAAGTGTTGCCACAGCTTGAACAGCTACATACTATGTTACTTGGAAAAGATGGAATAGAAGTAAAAATAAACTTGAATCTGGAAACATTTTTATTTGAAAACATCTCTAAAAATATGATTCATAATATAAACTGGAGGGAAATATCTGTTGAAAATATGGAAGAAATTCCTAGTATGGTGGGATATCTTGTAAAACCAGGGGAACAGTTGTGGGAAATAGCAAAAAGATTTCATACTACAGTAGAAGAAATAATGGAAATGAATCATCTAGAGGAAGAAACCGTAAAAAAAGGAGATAAAATTCTGTTAATGAAGAAGGTTCAAGCAATTTAGAAAGGCAACACGCATCTGACACGCAAAGTGGAGCAAGTCACTTACGAAGGTGGAATTTAGGGGCCCCCAGTAGACTTGTCCACTTTGTTTTAGTGATAAAGCTTTAGAAAAGAATGTGAACGGTAGAACAGGAGAAAAACATGAACAAAAAGCAAAGGATAATAGGTATTTTAGTCATAGGAGTAATTTTATTAGGAGTAATGTTTTTTCAAAATATAAAAATATATGGAAAACAATTTTGGTATCCAACGAAACAGTATTTGGCAATTAATAAAAATGATGATATTCAGTTGTCACTTGTATTTGTAGATGGCAAAAGAAAAGCAGAAGAGGTGGAGGCAAGCTTAGGAACCATAGCCTTTCTTGATGAGAATGGGAAACAGTATAAAAGTAAAAACCAGAAGTTAAAGGTGCTTGAAAGTAACAAAGTCTACGGGGTGTATCAAATAGATTTGCAATTAGATAAAATGGAAATTGGAGAGTATGTGTTAAACCAGCTTATATGTAATGGAAAAGAATATGAGATTGGGAGTATCGTTTTGGATGTCATGGATGGAATGGAAGATTATGAATTTGAGCTGGAAATGGGTCCAATGACTTTTGGTGGAACCTATGGTTTCACTATAAAAAATACCACAAAAGATACTATTAAAGTATTAAATTTATATTATGATTTTAAGGGCGGGAAAAAAGAAGCTATAGGAATAAATGAGGAAGTACCTATAGGGGAAAAGAAATATTTTACTGTAGACATAACAGAATTATATGGTAAAAATGCAGTGCTTAGTGCGTATGTAGAGCTTGATATAAATGGGGAAACAAATAATATTATTCTATCCGTTCCTACAAGTTCGTTTGAGGGACTAACAAAGCAGGATATATTAGATTATATAAAAGAGGAGGGAAAATCAAAGAAATAAAAAATGGCTATTTGTAGAAAATCTTTTGGTGGATAACTTGTACCAAAAGATTTTTTGCTTTATGAGAAAATGCGTTCTATAAATCAAAAAACTTTCCTGTTGTAATATAGGAGGTATAAAAAAATATTTTATGGAAAGTGAGATAGACAAAAAAAGACTGCCATACGCAGTCATTAAGCATTTAGTTTAAAAATTTATTTTAACTCGTTATGTTATTTTGAATGGTAACAAAACTTGTCCAAACTTTGGTGGATGTTGGCAATTGTTTTAGGAGTATGTTATTTTGAATGGTAACAAAACATAGCCATGAGGTATATGTGTTTGACAGTGGTTTTAGGAGTATGCTATTTTGAATGGCAACAAAACATCTTAAAGATTTTACAAGTTTATGGTGTGTTTTAGGAGAAACAATAGGCAGGTATACCGATGGATTTCAAAAAGAGATGGAAAAGGTTCTAAATATGTGGATGTAAAGAATCATCAGGTGCCAATTATGGAGCAATGATGACTGCTCCTAAAAAGGCGTTTAAACGTTGGTTACAGTAGAGGATTGTCAAAAGGGAAGCGAACGATATAGAGAAAAATGAAAAAATGCCAACGATTATTTGACACAAACGACGACTTAATAAGCCTTTACACCTTATTATGGTTATGTTACTATAAAATCAAAAGGAGTTTGGTTATTATGACAGAAAAAGAAATGTTAGAATTATTAATAAAAGAAGTAATAGAGGTAAAAACAAAAGTAAATGGTATTGAGTTACATCTTGAGAATGTAACAGATAAAAATATTCAAACAGTTGCCGAGGGTCATCTTGATTTATCAAGAAAACTTGATGATGCTTTAAAGGTAGAGAATGAAAAGGAATTACTTATAATATGAGTACGTATTCTTGAAGAAGAATTACAAAAGGTAAAAGAACGTCTTAACCAAATAGCATAAAAACTTCATAAAATAACATAATTAAAAAGGTGTAAGGTCTTATTAAATTATTAAGGCTTTGCACCTTTGTAATTTACCCAAAACCCTATACAGGCGCTACACTTACATAGGCCCTGATAGGTGTCATACGTTGTCAGAATCACAACGCTAAACAATAACCGTGACGGTTGTGAAAGAGTACACGTTAACTAGGAGTCGCAAAAGCATGTGAACGGCTTGATTTACCCATCTAAATTTTTTTATGATAGAAACCGATATATACAATAGACTGATATATTTTTTACTTTATAGGATAGTTCGTCCTATAAAGCAAAAACGTGACTTGAGGATGCGCGCGAATTTGTTTGGAAGATGTACTGCGTACCAAATTCGGCGCTGCAAAGCGTACAAGCACATTGTGAAAGTGTAATGTGGCAGAGCATGCTTGCACGCTTTGTTCGGACAGGGAATCACGAAAAGAGAAAAGGAGATGGTGTGTATGGTTAGATTCACAATAAGAAAAATGAAGCGAACCATGGCAATGATAACCATGGCGGCAATGGTATGTAGCATTCCGGTAATGCCTACTGAAAAGACAGAACCCATAAAGGTTATGGCGGAGACGGATACACAGGAAGCGTGTAACTTGAATATTACAGTAAATTTTAAGGAAGAGATTGCTACGGTAACATCAGATGATGGCTTGGAAAGTGATGTGCTTTATTATGCGGTGACCACAAAGGATAAGATTGAAAAGAATAGTTATCCAAAGGACAGTGCATATGAGGCAGTCTATATTGGAGAGGCAAAAGAAATTAAGATTGACTTATCCAATATCCCAATGAAGAAGGAGCAGGTTCTTTGTGTAACAGACTGTGCTACTATTGGTGAAAAGATGCCGGCAACAGCTTCTTTGCCACAACAGAAAACCCTGGTAGCTAAATATGTAGGAGCATTGGATCCTGACAAAGATAGCGGAAGTTACATAGGAAATTCTACGATTGGGTATATTACATTTTCAGAAAAAGAAGATAAAGACAAAGAGGTCTTAGCATCAGAGGTTGAGTTTAGAACTATAAATGGATATTGGAAAAATGCAGCCGATGGTTTGTCGCAGGCTATGACTTTGGCCACTGCAAAGGGAGCCAATTTCCAAATGCGAATTGCACCAACGGATGACACACCGGCAGGAAAGATTATCAATGTAAAGATGTCTGCTAAGGCAAAAGCTCCTAAGGTAACGGTAAATTATTTCACTCATACACTTAAGGTATCTAATAAGATGGAATATAGTTTAGATAACGGGGCGGAGTGGAATGCATTTACTGGAAAAGAAGCTTATTTTAAAGATTTAGGATGGGATGGAACAAAAGATATTCTAGTATATGTAAGAACTGCAGCAAGTGGAAAGAAGTCTTCTTCCAAGATTGCCTATGTAACCATAAAGGGAAGTTCAGACTATACTAAGATAACGGTAGCAGAGGAGAGCGGTGATGTGAAAGCTTTCAAGGCAGCTGAATTTGGATCAGGTAATATTACAGTAGCCTATAAGACAATTTATGATAAATCATCAGGTGTGTTAATCACAAATGGTACAGATAATATGTATCAGGCTTGTATTGTGGAAGAATCTGTAGTAGCTGGTCTTGATGGTGGTAAAGTTGAAGATGGTAGAGATATCCTTGACCCTAAAAAAGTAACCACCGCACTTTCCTTAGATGGGAAGAAAGTGGAGGGAAAAGTGGCAATTAAGTGGACCAAGGTTAATGCACAGAATACAAAAAGTTCAAAGTGTGCAACTGCAACACTACAGACAAAAGGCTTAGAGCAGGATAAGAACTATGTAATCTTGTATCGGGCAGTAGATAAAAAAGGGACAGAAATTTGTTCCAATATATATGTAGCAGAATTGCCGGGTGTGTTTACACAAACCATTACAGCAACGCTAGATGGTTCAGATGTACCGACAGACATTAAGGTTGTTGCAGATGCGCCAGCAAAAATTACACTTGCAGTAGATGGTAAGGTATCTGAAAAGAGTAAGTTTACTGCTAAAGCATGGGAAGATGAAGAATGTGAAAAGTCTTTGGCGTCCACGAAGGTAAAAGCAGTTATTAGTGGAAATGAGTTAACTGTTACACCGGGAAAAGATTGTCCAAAAGAGTTTTATGTAAAGATTCAGTTTGAGGGAGCAGAGAAAGTTCTAAAGTTTTCCATTAAAGGAGAGGAACAGACTGAATGAAACAGATAAGAAAATAAGGATATAGTTCTTATGGAAAATGGGGCTGTCACAATAAGTTTAATTACAAGATATGAAATTGTATATCTTGTATAGAATTTAATGTGACAGCCCTTTTTCTTTATAGAAAAATAGGTCAAATAGAGCAAAAGGCCATTCCATCAGGATGTTCACCAGTGGGATGGACATGTGTGCATAGTAGTCCTGTTCATTTAATAGTATACTCTTGTTTCTTATAGAGAAAAGATACTCCGTGAGGATACGTGTAAATAAAATGGTTATCCAAGTGTGACAATAGTTGTATTACAAAAATGTTATATAAATCAAAAAAATATCCTTGTTTTTTAATTAAGCGTGTGCTATCTTTATGAGTGTTACGCGAGGGTATCAAAGGGCTTCACGTAATAGATCTGGAAATCCACCAATAAGTTGTGGATGATTTCTTTTCAGAGCATTTGCTCTGGTCTTTTTAGCAGATAGAAGTTTTTAATTTCTAATCTGTATAGTTCATACCATTATCGGTAGGTATTACTTGGGCTATTTAATTGGATGGTTATAATTGTTTGGTATTAGGTCTATTTGTCCTATTCGTTGACATTTGGCTTATGGTTTCTCCTTCAAATTAAACATGAAACAATTATTCTAGGAAGGGAATCCGGGATGTTTATGGGGATTCGGGTATAAGCGGATACTTTTAAATGATTAGCATTTAGTAACCGGAAGCTTTCTGGTTTTGCCAGCATAAATAGCCCAAGTAATAAAATCGTAACAGTCTAGGTAGGGCAATCACGTGTTTAAGAGGAAAGGAATGTAACAACATATGAAAAAATGGAAACGTATTATAACCATAGCTATGGTGATTATTGTATCGATTGGTAATTTGCAGGGAATGTCTTTTGATAAAAATAAGATGAAAAAGAATAATATAGCAAGGGCATCGGTAAAATCTCTTGGAGCTGTTGATAGTAAAACCTATAGTACTTATGTAGATGGGGCCTATTGGTTATATCAAATTCAGAAATTACAAATTGCAATTACCAGTAAGGGAGAAGACAATGGGAAGGTGCAAACGGTAGAATGTGCGGTAAATGTCAGGTTACAGCATACAGATAAGAAAAATGTGGTAATTCCTAACAGCATAGATGGATATCGTGTGTATGAAATTGGTGTAAATGCTTTTGCAAATAACCAGAATATTACCGATGTTACAATTCCAATAACGGTAGAGCGAATTTGCGATAATGCATTTTTGAATTGTGTCAATTTGAAGAATGTGAAATTTCTGGATGCGGGGAATCCTAGTTCCACAGGAAATGTCATAGATGAATGTGAGAGCGCAATAGAAGAAATTGGGGACTATGTGTTTAAGGGATGTACTTCTTTGGAAAGCATGCCTATTAATTCTATTATTTTTTCGGAAAAAACAAGTGTGGATCATATTGGTATTGGAATATATTCTGAATGTACGGGAATAAAAGAGGTAGAGTTAGCCGGCAAAGAGAAAGATATTTATGTGCCTGTTCGTACATTCTATAAATGTAGTGGATTGAAGGAATTAAAGATAGATTCTAATGTAGAACATGTTTCTTTTGGAGAATATTCTTTTTTTCAGTGTGGCTTTAAGCAATTGGAATTTCCATGTAATACAAGCTTTGATGGTCATGCATTTTATGGAGCAACAGAATTAACAAGTATTCTTTTTGAAAAAAATGTGGATTGTTATGATAGTGGAGATTATGTCTTTGGTGATTGCTTTGGGAATCCAACCGGTGAGAATAAGGTGGTTTTTAAGGGTGAAAATATAGAATTGGAAGTGGATTTTTTTCGAGGGAGTGATTTTCTAGAACAGGTTGTATTTGCAAATCCTGATGGCGTGGTATCTTTAGGATATAAATGCTTTGGAAATTGTAGTATCAAAGCCGTAGATTTTGCTTGTAAAGATGTAACTGTAAAAGATGGAGGCTTAGAAAGTTTAGGGGATTATTTACAAGAGATTACTTTTAATAATAGTGGGACTACAACCCTAGAAAATGCAGCCTTTTATAGTGAATTTGCATTGGATTATAAAGTAAAGAATAAGAAATTGGAGAAGATAAACTTTTCCTGTGATAAAGTAAAGTATGTGGTGGATAGCCAAAAAACAAATGCGTATAATGTGTTTTATGGATTAGAGTCTGGAAAAGGAATAGAGATTATTTATGATGAAAATGTAAATCATATAATTGGCAATGTAAATCGCAATGGTATAGAAAATGTAAAAAGCATATTCATAGAAAACCCAGATGTATATTATGATTTGGCTATGCCGGATGGGAATTATACCGTATACAGCTATAGTTTCTTAGAGGATGATATTACAAGAGGTCTTTATAAGGTTGCATTTGAAAATATTCAAAATAAAGAGTTGGTTGCAGGTTATGATGAAACATATGTTATAAATGAAAGTGGAATTGATTTGACTAAGCTGCATGTGCAGACAAAGTTAAAAAATGGTAAAACAATTACCTTGGAACCAGCAGGAATATTAAAAAAGGGAGACTCTGTGGAAGCTGTAGATTTTGATAATAAATTTTATGTACAATACGGAACAGAATTGGAAAATTATGAGGGCACTGTGCAAATAATGATATATTATGAGGATGCAAGTGCAGCCTTATATATTCCGGTTGTAAGTAAAAAAGCAGAGAAGCTTTCGGTAGAATGGAATTGGCAAAAGCTTAATAATCTGGTAGCCGGTATGCCTATAAAGGCTTCGGAAGTTGTATCTAGGGCATCTGTTATCTATAACGATAGAACACAGGTAGCAATACCTTCAACAGAGTTGACGCTAAATATTACCAACGCTATAAGTGGAGATACCAATTTAATTGCAAAATGGAATAAAAATGTGGATTTATCTGCCAATGCAGTTTTTAAAGTAAAAGAAAATGTGATTACTTCAGTAAATGCAGTATATGAAAAGGAAAATAATTTTCTTGGGGACACCATTGATTTAGAGAAAATAAAGATATCTGCCAATTATTTGTATGATGATCCCAATTTAAACAAGCAGGTAGAAGCAAAAAGAATTTCTAAAAATACATTAACAGATTTGGGAGAAAATACAATTCGCGTTTATTACACGGAAGAGCTTTTTGATGATATTGTAATAGAGGCAAAAGAGGTGAAACCCATTTCTATAGAGGCAAAATATGATACCTCATACAAATGCTATGAGGGGAATAGTAGTATCAGCCAAGATGCTGTGAATTTTACTGTTACATATAATAATGGAAAGACCATAAAAAAAGAGCAATTAACAGAGGAATATGCAATTGTTATAACAGCGGAGACAAAAGGAAATCTTTTGGCGATAGTAAAATATCAGGATGTAGAGTCCAATGAATTTTTAATTCCTCTAACAGAAAACAGGATTACGGAAATTATTCCGGTAGCAGGAATCAGAAATGTAGAGGTAGGGGAAAGTGCTTCAAAGGATTGGATAACATCTATATCTGTGAAATATGCAAATGGAGAGTCTGAGAGCTTAACAGCAGATCAGTTAAAGGAAAAAGAGTGGACGATTCAGCTGGAAAATGAAATCCATGCAGGCCAGTGGAATACCGTATTTGTCACATACAAAGAAGTAATAGGAGTAATAGTAGTGTGGGGAGTGGATAGCTCAAAAAG
>JAFQAU010000259.1 GCA_017399885.1 Lachnospiraceae bacterium | reverse complement strand
GACATATGGATAGAGAACGAGTTCAGTTTGATTTTTTAGCCAACAAGCCCAAACCAGGGGCTTATGAAGATGAGGTAAGAAGTTTGGGTGGGAGAATTTTTGTATCACCAGGTTTTAATCCGGTAAAAATACCAAAGTACAGAAAGTTCATGAAACAGCTTTTTATGGAAAATCCGGAAATAAAGATTGTACATGCACACAATGGAGCATTGGCATACTATGCCCTTAGGGAGGCACAAAGAAATCACATTCCCCATCGAATTGCACATAGTCACAATTCAAAAATAAATTTTGATTTCAAATGGCCAATCAAACAATATTGTCGTAGTCATATGAAAAAGGCGAGTACGGATTTCTGGGGATGTGGAGAATTGGCAGTAGAATTTTATTTTGGAAAAGAAATCGCACAAAATAAAAAATATACATTAATTCGCAATGCTATTGAAGAAGAAAGATTTGTTTATAGGGAAGAAGTAAGAGAACGACTTCGTAGAGAATATGCAGTAGAAAATAAACTTGTTTTAGGACATGTGGGACGTTTTATGTATCAAAAAAATCATACCTTTCTGATAGATATTTTCGCTAAGGTACATGAGAAAAATAAAGATACAGTATTACTATTAATTGGAGAGGGAGAATTAGAAGAAAAAATAAAACACAAGATAAAGGGATTGGGCCTATGGGATGATGTTATTTTCACTGGTTCTATTCCCAATGTAAATGAAATGTATCAAATGATGGATGTGTTTATATTACCGTCATTGTATGAAGGATTGCCAGTTGTTGGTATTGAGGCACAGGCATCCGGAATTCCATGCATATTTTCGGATACTGTAACGGAGGAAGTAAAAATTACAGATGTGGCAGAGTTTGTACCTTTAACAGCCACTACGGATGTTTGGGCAGATACAATTTTGAAATATAGTAGAGGATTTAAAAGAAAGAATAGGACGGAAGATATTATTCGGGCAGGGTATAGTATTCATACAGAGGCAGAGAAAATGCAGAATCTGTATCTGTCTATGATAAAACAAGAAAATTAGATACTGTTTTTAATATGCACAGGTAGGGGTAATCAGAAAAGTGAGAGTCCCTACCTAAACTGTTACTAGAGACTTGTCCACTTTGTTCTTTATTATTGTTCAAATAGTATTTTTATGGTACAATTGAAAATATATTATTATATATGTGTTACCTTATAAGAGCAAGTGATAAAATACTTTTGAAAGGAATGGTCTTAAGGTATGAGTGATATACTATATATGGTTTTACCATGTTATAATGAAGAAGAAGTGTTGCCAGAGACAGCAAGACAATTAAAAGAAAAATATCAAACATTGATTGCAAATGGCAAGATAGATAAAAAGAGCCGTATTGTATTTGTAAATGATGGTTCAAAGGATAGAACATGGAGCATTATTGAGCAACTTCATAATGAAGATAAAATGTTTAGTGGAGTGAATTTAAGTAGAAATCGTGGACATCAGAATGCACTGTTGGCCGGGTTGATGACTGTAAAAGCGCATGCTGATATGGTTATTTCAATGGATGCAGACCTACAGGATGATATAGGTGTAATAGATGCTATGGTGGACGAGTATTATAATGGACATGATGTGGTTTATGGTGCTAGAAGTAAACGTGAGAAGGATACCTTTTTCAAACGTTTTACTGCAGAAAGCTTTTACAAATTAACCAATGCATTAGGTGGAGAGGTAGTATTTAATCATGCAGATTGCCGACTAATGAGTAAACGATCATTAGACGGGTTAGAGAAATATAAAGAAGTAAATTTATTTTTAAGAGGAATCGTGCCAATGATAGGATATCCTTCCACGGTTGTTACTTATGAGCGTAACGAACGTTTTGCTGGAGAAAGCAAATATCCATTAAAGAAGATGTTGTCATTTGCCATGGAAGGAATAACATCATTAAGTGTAAAACCAATACGTTTTGTTACAGTAGGTGGAGTTTTTGTTTCTCTTGTTAGTTTGGCCATGATGATTTATACGTTAGTAAGGTATTTTACGGGTGCTACAGTAGAGGGTTGGTCAAGTATTTTAATCTCCGTATGGTTTATTGGTGGAATCCAGATGATAGCTTTAGGTGTGATTGGTGAATATATAGGTAAAATCTACATGGAAACGAAAGAAAGACCAAGATTTATAGTAGAAAGCTTTTTAAATGACAAAGAATAGTATAAAGGAAAAATCCTCTGCATATAGTAAAAAAAAGCAGAGGATTTTTTATGCGTATCTATGATATTAAGCAAAAAGAAGTTATTAACATTTGTAATTGCCAGCGATTGGGATATGTGGCAGATGTAGAATTTGACCCGAAATGTGGTTGTATAGAAGCGTTGGTTGTCCCTGGACCATGTAAGTTATGGGGAGTTTTAGGGAGGGACCAGGAATATATTATTCCTTTTTGTAAGGTTCATCATATTGGACCAGATGTTATATTGGTTGAAATAGAAGAAGAAAAATGCTTAGAAAAAGGAAAGTATGTATGAGCATTTGAATTATTGCTGAAAACAGTAGCTTTTCGCTTTATTTAAAAATAATGAAAACGCCATTTTAAGTTGACGGGGAAGAAATGGCTGTTTATAATGTTATTAAAGAAAGATGCGTTTTGTTGTTTCCTGCCTTTCTATGAGGGTGTGGAACATATAACATTTAAGTAAATAAAGTCCAAAGAGGGAGGACTAAAGAAGTGTTAGGAAAGATAGAGGAAAGTATACTATGAAATGTCCATTTTGTGGAAAAGAGAATACAAAGGTTATAGACTCAAGGCCGTCTGATGATGATAGTTCTATTCGTCGAAGAAGGCTGTGTGAAGGTTGTAATAATAGATTTACAACGTATGAAAAGGTAGAAGTAATTCCATTTGTAGTAATTAAGAAGGATCTAACCAGAGAGCCTTATGAGCGGAAAAAATTAGAAGCCGGAGTTTTTCGTTCTTGTCATAAACGTCCTATATCTATGGAACAGATTACGGAATTACTTGAGCAGGTAGAAGGTGCAATTTACGATAAGGAAAAGAAAGAAATATCCAGTACGGAAATAGGAGAAATGGTGTTAAAAAGACTAAAAGGGTTAGATTCGGTTGCGTATATACGTTTTGCTTCTGTGTACAGAGAATTTGAAGATATTGATTCCTTCATAAGAGAGATAGAAGAATTACAAAATAGGAATAGTATTAATTAAGTTATATATTTTGGTACTTTATAAATGTATCTTAGCGGGACCGTTTGTTATTGTTTACAGGATTGTCAGGCTATGTACAGGAGCTAAATTATTCAGGATTTCAGCCCCCATGTATTGAAAATGCATGAAAGATGGGCTGAAATCGTTACTGGGCACGGGGAAACTTGTAAACAGTAACCAACTGTTATCTAAGGGCTTATTATTTAAAAGATAAGCTTGAGAAAAGAAAAGAATTTTGATATACTATCGAAGGATAATATACTTTCACGGATGCGTGAAAGGAGTAAACATGTTTTATCATTCATATTGTGGCGCAGTCGTAGGAATTGATGCCCACGTCATTCATGTGGAGGTTGATGTTTGTGATGGACTTCCCATGTTTTCTTTAGTTGGCTTGCTTAGTTCAGAAACAAGAGAAGCCAAAGATCGTGTTCGCATATCTATGCGAAATTCAGGATATAAAATCCCAGTAAAACACATAACAGTAAATTTATCACCGGCAGATATTCGCAAAGAGGGTACATCATTTGATTTATCAATTGCAATGGCTTTATTAGCTGCTTTTGGCTATGTGCCTCAGGATTGTTTAGAAAAGACAATATTTATAGGAGAATTGAGCCTAGATGGAAGTGTAAAAGGAGTCAATGGAGTCCTTCCAATTGTTTGTATGGCAAAAGAGAAAAATTTTGAATATTGTATTGTGTCATGTGAAAATGCGGAAGAAGCAGCCATAGTTCAAGGAATTCAAATTATCAAAGTATCAAATTTAAAAGAGGTGGTGGAATACTTTTCCGGGACTTTAGTATTAAAACCATATAAATCAATTGCCTGTGAAGATAAAAATAGCCAAAGGGAAGAACTTGATTTTTCGGAGGTATCCGGACAAGAAACTATGAAAAGAGCCTTAGAAATAGCTGTGTCTGGTATGCATAATGTTTTGATGATTGGACCGCCAGGTGCTGGAAAGACAATGCTTGCACAAAGAATACCCACTATAATGCCAGAGCTTACCTTTGAGGAAAGTTTGGAGATATCTAAAATTTACAGTATTGCAGGCTTGCTAGATGAGAATGAATCTATTATTACCAGACGTCCTTTTCGCAATCTTCATCATTCTATTACATCTACATCCTTAATAGGTGGAGGTTATATGGCAAAACCAGGTGAAATTTCCATGGCTGATGGTGGTGTATTATTTTTAGATGAATTGCCGGAGTTTAATCGAAATACCATAGAAATGCTAAGGCAACCCTTAGAAGAACATAAAATAACAATTTCAAGATTACATGGTTCTTATACCTATCCTGCAAAGTTTATGTTAATTGCAGCTATGAATCCATGTAAGTGTGGATATTATCCAGATAGAAATCGTTGCAGGTGTTCAGAAAATCAGATTCAAAATTACCTTAGTAAAATTAGTATGCCGATTTTAGATAGAATTGATTTATGTGCAGAGGCAAAAGAAATGAAATACAATGATCTGGTAACAGAAAGAAAAGGAGAATCTTCCTATAATATAAGGGAAAGAGTAAAGAAAGCAAGAAAAATACAATTAGAACGGTATTCAATGGAAGGAATAAGGTATAATGGTGAACTTTCTGCAAAACAAGTAGAAAGGTATTGTTACTTAGGAGAAGCTGAGAAAAAAATAATGGAAGAAGTATTTGAGAAAATGGAGTTAACTGCCAGATCCTACCATCGAATATTAAAGGTGGCAAGAACCATAGCAGATTTGGATGAAAAGGATAATATTACATCAGCACATATAATGGAAGCTTTATGCTTTCGTGGTTTAGATAAAAAATATTGGGGGGATGGCATATGTCGCTAGAACAAAAAGAATTAGAATATTGGGTTGCCACTATTCCTGTAATTGGTCCTGCTAAGATTCGCAGCTTACTAAATTATTTTGAAAACGAAAATAATATCTATAATGCAAAAATAGATGAACTGTTGCAGGTAGAAGGAATAAATCAAAAAATAGCAGATTATATTATAAATACAAAAAAAGAAGAAAAAATAAAAAAAGGGTATAAGGAATTAATAAATAAAAAAGTAACTCTTATTACCATAAATGACAAACAATATCCGGAGAAATTGAGAAATATCCACAAGAACCCTTATGGATTATTTTATAGAGGGAATTTGCCAAGAGAAGATAAGGTTTCTATAGCAATTGTTGGGGCAAGAAATTGTAGCAATTATGGAAAAGAAATGGCATATTGGTTTGGAAGAGCTTTGTCAGAGGCAGGTATTCAGATAATTAGTGGAATGGCAATTGGAGTTGATGGATATGCCCACAAAGGTGCAATCAATGGAAAGACGAATACATTCGCCGTTCTTGGTAACGGTATAGATATTTGTTATCCTAGAGAAAATTTTGATCTTTATATGAAAATACAGCAAAATGGTGGCATTATATCAGAATATGGACCCGGTGTTCCGGGAAGGGCATTTCAATTTCCTATGAGAAATCGGATTATTAGTGGATTAAGTGATGGTGTTTTGGTGGTTGAAGCCAGGGAAAAAAGTGGTTCATTAATTACTGCGGATTTAGCCCTAGAGCAGGGAAAGGAAGTATTTGCAATTCCCGGACGAATTGAAGATAAATTAAGTGAAGGATGTTTAAATTTAATTAAGCAAGGAGGGGAAGTTGTTTCAAAACCAGAAGATATTCTTGAGAATTTTCACATAAATTCAATTAAGGAGTGGAATAAATTGAAAAAAAATAATATTTTTCTTGATTCAGCCGAAAAAATAGTGTATGCTAGTTTAAGTTTAGTGCCAAAACACGTAGATGACATAATAGCAGATACAAATTTGCTTATATCACAGGTTTTGAGCATATTATTGAAGATGGAACTAGATGGTTTTATAAAACAGACAGCACCTGGCTATTATGTACAATCCTTTTGTGAGTTGATGAAAAGCTAGGGAATCTGTGAATAGAAGCTTTATATGAATATATATAACACGGGGTAGTGCTAGGGAAAATATTGTAGAAAGGTATAGGGAATGTTAGGATGGCAAAGTATTTAGTAATTGTAGAGTCTCCTGCAAAGGCAACAACAATAAAGAAGTTTTTAGGTAAGAACTACGAGGTAGTAGCTTCAAATGGACATGTACGTGACTTTCCTAAAAGTCAGATGGGGATTGATTTTGAAAAAAATTTTGAACCAAAGTATATTACTATTCGTGGTAAAGGGGAATTGCTAGCGAAACTCCGAAAAGAAGTAAAGAAAGCAGACAAAGTATATCTTGCAACTGACCCGGATCGTGAAGGGGAAGCGATTTCGTGGCATTTATCAAAATCACTTAAATTAGAAGATAAAAAATATAGTCGTATTACTTTTAATGAGATTACAAAGACAGCCGTAAAATCATCATTAAAGCAGGCAAGGGATATTGACATGGATATGGTAGATTCTCAGCAGGCGAGAAGAATGGTGGATCGTATGGTGGGATATAGTATAAGTCCATTGTTGTGGGCAAAGGTAAAGCGTGGTTTAAGTGCAGGACGAGTACAATCGGTGGCATTACGTTTAATATGCGATAGAGAAGAGGAAATTAATGCATTTATCCCAGAGGAGTATTGGTCCTTAGAGGCTGTTTTAAAGGTAGATAAAGAGAAAAAACCATTGGTTGCAAAATTTTATGGTGATAAAAATGGAAAGATTGCCATTAATAGTGAAAAACAGGTAAATGGGATAATACAGCAGATAGAAAAGGAAAAATTTGAGATTTCAAATATAAAGGTAGGAGAGAGAACGAAAAAGGCACCGTTGCCATTTACAACAAGTACTTTGCAACAGGAGGCATCCAAATCCTTAAATTTTGCAACGCAGAAAACTATGCGTATTGCCCAACAGTTATATGAAGGTGTTGAAATAAAAGGACATGGAACCATAGGTTTGATAACCTATTTACGTACCGATTCTACAAGAGTATCGGAAGAGGCAGATGATGCTGCGAGAACATTTATTAAGGAGAATTATGGAGAGCAGTTTGTATCGGAGAAGTTGGAAGAAAAAGCTACAAAGAAAAAAATCCAAGATGCACATGAGGCCATACGACCAACCTATGTAGATTTAACGCCAACAAAAATAAAAGAAGAACTAAGTAGAGATCAATTTCGCTTATATCAGCTTATATGGAAAAGGTTTGTTGCCAGTAGAATGCAAAATGCAAAATATGAAACCACATCAATAAAGATAGATGTTGGGGAGTATCGTTTTACATCTGCTGCTTCAAAGGTAATTTTTGAAGGCTTTATGTCTGTTTATGTTTCAGAGGATGATAAAGAAGAAAAAAGTACTATATTAAAGTCTATATCAGAGGATTCAAAATTAAAACTGGAGGAGTTGTTGCCGGGACAACATTTTACGCAACCTCCTGCACATTTTACAGAAGCATCTCTGGTAAAAACGCTAGAGGAGCTAGGAATAGGAAGACCAAGTACGTATGCGCCTACAATAAGTACAATAATTGCAAGAAGATATGTTGCAAAGGAAAATAAAAATCTGTATGTAACAGAGATAGGTGAAGTAGTGAATGGAATCATGAAGGAATCCTTTTCAAGTATTGTGGATTTTCATTTTACAGCAAATTTGGAAGCATTATTGGATTGTGTGGAAGACGGAACTGTAGCATGGAAAACAGTGGTAAGTAATTTTTATCCGGATTTGGATGAAGCAGTTAGTAAAGCACAGGAAGAATTAGAAAAAATAGAGATTCAGGATGAAGTAACAGAGGTAATTTGTGAAGAATGTGGAAGGAACATGGTTGTAAAATACGGACCACATGGCAAGTTTCTTGCGTGTCCTGGATTTCCGGATTGTCGTAATACGAAACCATATCTGGAAAAAATTGATGTAGAATGTCCAAAATGTGGAAAAGATATCGTTATTCGTAAGACGAAAAAAGGAAGAAGATATTTTGGTTGTGAAGCCAATCCTGAATGTGATTTTATGACGTGGCAGAAGCCTTCGAAAGAAAAATGTCCAGAATGTGCTGGTGTTTTATTAGAAAAGGGCTCAAAATTAATGTGTATAAATGAAAATTGTGGTTTTATAAAAAATGCTAAGGAAAAATAATAGTAACAGTTTAGCCATTTGGCTAAACTGTTATATAAACAATAGCTGATACCAATAATAGCAGAAGAGAAAGCTGGTATAACAGGAGGTTTTTATGAGTGTACAATTGCTTGATAAAACAAGAAAAATAAATAAGCTGCTACATAATAATAGTTCTCATAAAGTGGTTTTTAATGATATTTGTAAAGTATTAAGTGAAATATTAGATTCCAATTCAATGGTTCTTAGTAAAAAAGGTAAAATTTTAGGTGTAAAAAATTTATCTCATATAAGTAGAATTACAGAATTACTTAAAGAAAATGTGGGCAACCAAATTGATAAAATGCTCAATGAAAGAATACTGAATATATTATCAACCAAAGAAAATGTAAACTTAGAAATTTTGGGATTTGAATTTGATGGGGTAGCTGAATATTACGGAATTGTTACACCAATAAATATAGCAGGAGAAAGACTTGGTAGTTTATTTGTTTATCGGCAAGGAAAACCATATGCTATTGATGATATTATTTTGAGTGAATATGGTTCCACTGTTGTAGGGCTGGAAATGCTACGTTCGGTAAATGAAGAAAGTGCAGAAGAAAATAGAAAATTACAGGTGGTAAAATCAGCAATTAGCACATTGTCACTTTCGGAGTTGGATGCAATTACTCATATATTTGGGGAGCTTGATGGAGACGAAGGTGTTCTGATTGCAAGTAAGATTGCGGATAGAGTAGGAATTACCAGGTCGGTAATTGTAAATGCGCTTCGTAAATTTGAAAGTGCTGGAATTATTGAATCACGATCTTCGGGGATGAAGGGAACATACATAAAAGTGTTAAATGATATTGTGTTTGAAGAATTGGATAATTTAAAATAGAAATGAAAAACCGTTATAGCTATTGTTCAAAGATATTTGAATTGATAGAGTAACGGTTTTATTTTATATAAAAATATCCTCTAAAAGAGGCACTTTTAGGATTTTGATGTCCTAGAGCATAGAAACGGAATGTAATAAATATTCACAATATGAAAAAATATTACAAAAAATATTTTTTTTGTTAATATTTCTTGTTTTTTTGTGAAATATTGATATAATATAATAAGTAATGTAGAAGGGGTGAGATTTGTGATAGATTCGGGTGCTTATAATTATATTAACGTATTGCAGAAAGCTGCAGATGCAAGTTGGCTTAGAAATACTATCCTTTCAAATAATATTGCGAATGTGGATACACCGAATTTTAAAAGACAGGATGTTCAGTTTGAAACTTATTTAATTGAGCAGATGGCAGGTGGAGATACCATGGATTCTTATGTGGATGGGATGGATTTATCTACGCTTTCGGCAACTATATATACCGATAATTCTGATTTGAGTTATAGAATGGATGGGAATAATGTAGATATAGATACAGAGAACGCAGAATTGGCAAAGAATCAGATAAAGTATAATGTAATGACAGATTCCATTTCACAAGAATTTTCCAGACTTCGTATAGCAATGGGAAAACAATAAAAAGCTAACATTGTAATAGTTTGGATGGTAGAAAACTGTTTTGGTAATTGTTAAAGTAATCAATACAGCGTAATTTCTTGGTTACAAAACAGAGAAGTTTGGTATATTGGAATTTTATATTGTGGGGGACTAAGGAGGAAGAAGGATGTCAGCTTTTGGAGCTATGGATATTAGTGCTAGTGGTATGACGGCACAGAGATTACGTACGGATATCATTGCGCAAAATATTGCTAATGTAAATACTACAAGAGATGAAAATGGGGTAACATACAAGAGAAAGACTGTTGTATTTGAAGAAAAACCTTCAAATAGCTTTAATGACTATTTGAGTGTGGCTTCTGGTTCTATTGGTAATGGTGTAAAGGTGTCTCAGATAGTGGAAGATACCGATACACCTATGACGATGGTGTACGATCCGTCTCATCCGGATGCAAATGAGGAAGGGTATGTTTTGTATCCTAATGTAAACACTGTAACGGAGATGACGAATTTAATAGATGCTAGTCGTTCTTATGAGGCAAACGTAACGGCGTTTAACGCAACCAAGTCAATGACTATGCAAGCGCTTGAAATTGGAAAATAACAGTGGGTGAGGAGATAATTTGAGATGAATGCAGATATTGGGAGTGTTTTTGGTACGAATAGTTTGACGAATATTTACAGTAATTATTCTGCGGGCAGTTTAAGAGGGATCGTGGATAGTTATGATAAAGTCACTGGTTTTCGTGAGAATATTGAGAATGGATTTGATTCGGTTTTTCAATCCGCTTTGGATTTAGTGAATCGAACAAATGAGTATAGCAATGTAGCTGAAGAAGAAGAGTTGAATTATGCAATGGGATTATCGGAAGATACACATACTTTGATGGTAGCACAAGCTAAAGCTACTACATCTTTGCAATACACGGTGGCTATTCGTGATGCGGTTATTGATGCGTATAATGAGATAATGAATATGCAATTCTAATGGTTATATGCGAGGAAATGAGAGAAAATGTAACAGTATAGCATGTTGGTTGAACTGTTGTGTGAAATTAACTAAGAAGGTAAGAATAGATTTATGGAAATACAGTGTTATCCTGTATTTGTTTGAGATATATGGGATAGGAAATGGTTGTAGGAGAAGTGAAACATGTTGGATAAGATAAAGGATATTGTACAAAAACTAATAGAATTTTGGAATAAATATAGTGCGAAGCAAAAAGCGATTATAATTTCTGTAATTGGAGCGGTACTTATTTCTATTGGAATTTTGACGTTTGTTCTTAATCATACTACATATACCCATTTAGTTACTTTGGAAGAAGAAGAAGGGGTTACACAGCTTCAAGATTTATTGGATGGAGAAAGAATTTCATATGAGACAAAACAGGTAGTTGGTGGTTATGAAATCTCGGTGGATAGTACTAAGACCACAGATGCTTTGCTTTTGTTGGGAAATAGTGAGGTTGTGGGGAGGACAACCAATGGAATGGATTGGGAGTCTGCTTTGGATAGTAGTATTAGTACAACGGAAAGTGAGAAGCGAAAAAAGTATACGCTAGCATACCAAAGTGATATTAGGCAATATTTGATGTCGATTAATGGTGTGAAAGATGCGTTTGTTTCTATTAATGCACCTGAGGATGATGGGACGATTTTTGCTGAACAAAAGGATACATCTGTAGCGGTTATGTTAGAATTGTCTGAGGAGTTATCTAGCTCGGCTATTAAGGGTATGGCGAATTATTTGGCTACGGCAGTTGGAAACCAAGATACAAAGATGATAACAATTGTAGATAACAATAGCAATCTTTTGTTCGATGGTGCCAGTGCGGATTTGATGAGTGGAAATGCATCAACTACAGCTGAGTATAAAGAAAATTTACGTGCAATTATTAAGAATGATTTGAAACAGGTTTTGTTGAAGGCGAATTATAATGAAGTGGAGATAGGAGCTTCAAATATTCAATTTAACATGGATCAGGTATCATCCTTGTATAGAGAGTTTTCTGTGCCAGAAGGAATGGAGCAAGGTCCGTATTCGTCAAGTTATGAATATGAATCAGAAGGTAACAGAACTCCGGGTGGAATCCCAGGAACAGATTCGAATTCAGAAGAGACAGATTATATGATACAGAACGGGGATGGAACTAACAGTAAGGTTACCCTGAACAAGTATGAATATAATCCGAATGTAAAAGAAACGACCACAGTTGAAGCTATGGGCGCTATGGAGCCGGAAAAGTCATCAATAGCAATTGTTCTAAAAAAATATATTGTATATGATGAAGAACAAATGAAAAAGAATGGTGAATTGGAAGGAATGGATTTTGAAACCTTTAGAAATCAAAATCAAGAGCCTATACAAATTGAAGTGAATGACGATGTGGTGCAATTAATTTCGGATGCAACTGGAATATCTACAAATGATATATCTGTTATAGCATATGAGCAACCGGTGTTTAATGCAGCTGTTAATGTGCCTGTGGAATACAGTAATATATTAATGATATGTTTGGCTGTGTTAATAGTAGCTCTTTTGATTTTTGTAGTATTCAAAGGAACTGCGCCAATGGAGGTAACAGAATTGGAACCAGAGTTGTCTGTGGAGCAGTTGCTTGCTACAACTAAAGAAAATCAGTCTTTAGAAGATATTGAATTTGGTGAAAAATCAGAGACTAGAAAGATGATAGAGAAGTTTGTGGATGAGAATCCGGATGCTGTGGCACAATTGTTGCGTAACTGGATTAATGAAGACTGGGGTTAATAAAGAATAAAATTCACACCCACCCAAGGGAGCATAAATGCTTCGCTTGGGTGCGTTTGAATTAAGGAGGCATTAGGATGAAAGATGAATTAAGTGGAATTGAGAAAGCTGCCATTTTGCTGATTAGTTTAGGACCGGAAAAATCAGTAAATGTGTTTAAATATTTAAAGGAAGATGAAATTGAACAACTTACCTTGGAGATAGCTAATACTAGAAGTGTCTCTGCTAATAGGAAAGAGCAGGTTTTGGACGAGTTTTATGAGGTGTGTTTGGCGCAACAGTATATTGCAGAAGGTGGTATTTCTTATGCAAAAGAGTTGTTGGAAAAGGCACTTGGTTCGGAAAAAGCGAGAGATGTTATTGGAAGATTAACAGCGTCCTTGCAGGTTAGACCGTTTGAATTTGTTAAGAAAACAGATCCAACACAGTTGTTAAACTTTATACAAGATGAGCATCCACAAACAATTGCCTTGATTTTATCATACCTTTCTTCGGCGCAAGCTTCTATTATTATTGCTGCGTTGCCACCAGAAAAGCAAGCAGATGTTGCTAAGAGAATCGCGCAAATGGATCGTACATCTCCAGATGTAATCAAAGAGGTAGAAAAGGTATTAGAAAGAAAGTTAGCATCTTTAGTAAATCAAGATTACACTATTGTTGGTGGTGTAGATGCAATTGTAGAAATTTTGAATACAGTAGATAGAGGTACAGAAAAACATATTATCGAAACCTTGGAAATTGAAGAACCAGAGTTGGCAGATGAAATCAGAAGAAAGATGTTTGTATTCGAGGATATTTTATCGTTGGATGATAAATCTATTCAGCGTGTGCTTAGAGAAGTTGACAATAATGAGTTAGCAATGGCATTAAAAGGTGCCGCAGAAGAGGTACAGACTGCGATCTTTAATAATCTTTCAAAACGTTTGGCTGTAATGATTCAGGAAGATATGGAATTTATGGGACCTGTTCGTCTTAAAGACGTTGAAGAAGCGCAACAGAAGATTGTTAATATAATTCGTAAGCTAGAAGACTCCGCAGAAATTATTATTTCAAGGGGTGGAGGTGACGAAATCGTTGTCTAATTTAATAAAGTTTTACAATTTTAATGTTACAGAAGATGATAAGAAATTAATTGATGTAAATGCTCGAGTTGGGAGTTTTATTCCTGGTATTTTAAGTCATGGAGAAGTGGAAATAAAGAATTATGAGGGTGAGGATCTTGGAGAGCAGGAACTAGATGAAAATGTACTAGAACAGGGCATACAACAGGAAGAACTTCTAGATCTGGATGAGACGATTGCAGCAGCACGAAAGCAAGCAGAAAGTATTATTGAAGAGGCAAATTCAAAAGCAGAAGAGATAATGGAACAGGCAAGAATTGAAAGTGAATTTGAAAAAAATAAAATGCTTGAAGAGGGGAAAAAACAAGGGTATCAAGAAGGATTGATCAAGGCTAATGAAGAAATTGCAGAGCAAAAGAAATTGCTTGAAGAAAAAGCTATACAACTTGAAACGAAATATAGCCAGTTAGTAGATGAATTAGAACCTCAATTTGTAGATCTTCTGATACAATTAGTAAGAAAAATGACAGGTATATATGCAGAAAGTAGCAAAGATGTGGTTTTGTATTTAATGGAGCAATCCATAAGAAAATTAGGAAAACCTGCAATTATTAAGGTGCGGGTTTCTAATGAAGATTTTGAGTATATTGGAAAAAAAGAACAAGAAATTCGGTTAATTGTAGGAGATGCTTGCGATTTTTCTTTGGAAGTTGATAGTGCGTTGGAAAAAAATCAATGTATAATAGATACTGAAAATCAAATTGTTGATTGTAGTGTAGATGTTCAGTTGGATAATCTAATAAATGATTTAAAATTATTAGTTTAATTTTGGTTAGGGTGTCAAAAGTGCTTCATATGCTTATTTTTATAGTTATAGAATCGGTGTTTTTGACATCTTAATTATGGTCTATGAGAAACTCCCAAATTAGTGTGGCAGATGTACTGAGTAGTGCTTTATAAGGCAAGGAAAGCTTAGTAAGTGCATTTGGAAATAAATTTTAAATTATGTTGTGCGTAGTTTGTTGCAATATGGGGGATAAAAGAAAAAGAGTAGATGAGATATGCAGAGTGTAAGAAAAAGAAGTGGTGGGGAGCATGAAAGTTGACTTTGAGAAGTATAAGAGTTTGCTTGATAAAAATTATGAAAAGCATTTAGGAAAAGTTGTAAAGGTAGTAGGACTTACAATAGAGTCTATAGGACCAGATGCAAAGTTAAATGATATGTGTTACATAATTCCTAAAAATGGTGGAAATGTACTTAAAGCAGAAGTGGTCGGTTTTCGTGATGATAGAGTTCTATTAATGCCTTACGATAACGTTGAAGGTGTAGGGCTTGGTAGTAGGGTAGAAAATTCCGGAGAGCCATTAAAAGTTTATGCAAGTGATGATTTATTGGGAAAAACCTTAGATGGATTGGGGACCCCTATTGATGGTAAGGAATTGAAATGTATGGGAGAGGGATATTCGGTAGAAGCTATGCCTCCTGATCCTTTAAAAAGAAAAATAATAGATGAAGTACTGCCTTTAGGTGTGAAGGCAGTAGATGGATTAAATACTATTGGGAAAGGACAACGTATAGGCGTTTTTGCCGGTAGTGGTGTTGGAAAGAGTACGTTATTGGGAATGTTCGCAAGAAACACTAAGGCTGATGTAAATGTAATTGCATTAATTGGAGAACGTGGTAGGGAGGTTAGAGAGTTTATAGAACGAGACCTTGGGCCTGAGGGAATGGCACGTTCGGTTGTTGTGGTAGCTACGTCAGATAAACCAGCTTTAATTAGAAAAAAGGCCGCGCAAACAGCGACAGCAATAGCGGAATATTTTCGGGATCAAGGAAAAGATGTGTTGATTATGATGGACTCGTTGACCCGTTTTTCTATGGCACAAAGGGAGATAGGACTTGCATCAGGAGAACCACCAGTGTCTAGAGGATATCCACCGAGTGTATATGCGGAAATGCCAAAACTATTAGAACGAGCGGGAAATGCAGAAAATGGTTCAATTACAGGTTTATATACTGTTCTTGTTGATGGTGATGATTTTAACGAGCCAATTACAGATACTGCTCGAGGTATATTAGATGGACACATTGTTTTGTCAAGAAAGTTAGGTCATAAAAATCACTATCCTGCTATTGATGTGCTGGCGAGTATTTCAAGATGTATGAGTTCTATTGTAGATGACGAACATAAAAAAGCAGCAGGAAAATTGAGAAATGTATTAGCAACCTATAACGAAGCAGAGGATTTAATAAATATAGGTGCATATAAACGTGGTTCTAATAAGGAGATAGACTATGCCATTGAAAAAATTGGCGAGGTAAATAATTATTTGAAGCAAGGTGTATTTGATAAATATACGTTTGATGAGGAAAAAGATATGCTTTCAGAAATTTTTGGGATACAGCCTCACAAAGAAGAGGATGTGTAAGTAAATGGCAAAGTTTATTTTTAAGATGCAAAATATTTTAGAAGTCAAAGAGAAATTAGAAGAACAAGCTAAGGGCGAATATGCAATAGCAATCAAGGAATTAGAATTAGAAAAGGAAAAATATCAGAGATTAGAGGAAAAAAGAGAAAATTATGAGGATAAGCTTACTGATTTGATGCATGATTCATTACATATTGCTAAAATATGTCATATGGAAAATGCAGTGGAAGTGATGAAATTTCGAATGCAGGAACAGCTAAAAATTATACAAATTGCAGAAAGAAAAGTTGAAAATGCCAGACAAAAGTTAAATAATGCAATGGTAGAAAGAAAGACTTATGAAAAATTAAAAGAAAAAGCATTTGAAGAGTTTAAAATAGAAGTAAATGCACAAGAAAAAAAAGAAATTGACGAATTGGTAAGTTATAAATTTACTCAAAAATTAAAAATGCAGGAAGAATGAGACAAAGAGTAGTTTGAAAGTGTGTTTGAAAAGATAGATTTAAGGAAAAAAATGAAATAATTAATATGGAAAGGTGTAGAAAATGGCAAAAAAAGACGATGAATTAGATGTAGGGGTAGAGTTTGATGACAAGGGTGAAAAAAGAAAAAAGAAGGATTCTGACGATGAAAGTGTTGGAAGTAAGATAGTAACTGTCTTTATTGTAATCTTAATCGTACTCATTTGGTTGGGTGTTTTTGGGGTAGCTATAAAATTGGATATTGGTGGTTTTGGTAGTAATTTGACTCCTATATTAAAGGATGTCCCTATTATAAATAATATTTTGCCGGGGGATGGTGCAAGTAAAAATGATAATTATGAGTATGATACCTTGGAGGAAGCAATTGCAAGAATTAGGGAATTAGAGTTACAGTTGGAATCACAAAGCAGTTCCAGTGGTGTGGATTCTAGCTATATTGCGGAATTGGAAGCAGAAGTAAATCGATTAAAGGTATTTGAGAAACAACAAGAAGAGTTTGCTGAACAAAAAAGAGAATTTGATCAAGAGGTTGTTTACGCGGATGCAGCTCCAGATATAACTGAATACCAAAAATATTACGAAAGTATGGATCCTGAGAATGCAGCCGAGATATATAGGCAGGTTATAGAAGAGGTTCAATACAACGAGGAAGTGATAGCACAAGCGGAGCGTTATGCTGCCATGGAGCCGTCGGCAGCTGCAGAAGCATTAGATGTAATGTCTTCGGCTGATTTGGATTTGGTATGTGCAATTATTGAAAGCATGGACGAGGAAGCAGGAGCTTTAATTCTTCAAGAGTTAGATTCGAACGTATTGGCAAAGATTACAAAGAGAATGTTATCGGAAGATTAACAGCTATATGAAGGGATTATAAGTTTGGGTGGAAGATTAAAATGATACAAAGAGCCTATCTAACCTAAGTTATTCGCTTGCATTGTATGTAAAGGAAGGGTTTATTAGTGTTATGACTAGATGTTACATTGTGAATGATAAGGTTTATAAGCTTTTAGTATATAGATAGTGTATTGAAATATGAAGATTACGAGAGGTAAAAGGGTAATTGAAAATCATAAGATTAAAATATATTTCAATACTTTGTCATTATTAATTTGAAGAAAGGGGGCGAAGAGAATGGAGATGCAGAGCGTTTTTTCGGGAATGATGAATATTTTATCTGCAAGTATGACAGGTGATTTAGGTAATGTCAGTGGCGAAGAAGGAGGTAATACTAGTTTTCAAAAGATTATGTCTGACAACATAGATAGGATGAAAGAAAGTCAGACAAATGTAAAGGAGAACAAAATAGTACAAAATTCTTCAAATAACGAAAAAAAGGAATGCAGTCTTGATGAAGTTGTGGATAATATGGATGACATGGAAAAAGATTCTTTTGATAAAATCCAAGTTGAAGTAGAGGAAGAAACACTGATTTTAGATACAGAAGTCAATTTGGAAATGTCAAGTGAAATGTTTGAAGCAAAAGAATGGATAGAAGAAGTTCAAGATTTCCTGTGTGAAGAGTTAGAAATTGATTTAGAAGAATTAGAGGTGGTTCTTGAGCAGCTTGGAATCCAAATTATAGACTTAAGAGATTACTCTTGTGTGCAACAGCTGGTATTGAAGGTTTCAGGTGAACAAGACAAGACAATGCTTTTGACAAATGAAGACCTTGGAAAACAGTTAGAACGCATATATGAAGGAATACAAGAGATTAATCAGTTAATTCAAGAAGAATTTTCTGTTTCTGATGCTGAATTACAAGTGCAATTAGAGCAATTATCCAGAGAGTTTTCAAGTAATGAGGATAATGAAAAAGATAAAATTACAATGCCTATGCAAGATAGCCATTTGTCGGAAGAAGAAATGGATGTAGATAGTTTGATTCAGGCTTCTAATTTAGAGAAAGACTTAACTATGGATGAACATTTCTTGGCAACTGAAGCTGTGGAACAGGATAAGCAGATTGAAATATCTAAGCAGCCAATTGTGGAAGATGAAGTACCTGTAGAAGAAGTAGAATTGCAGAATAAAGAAACACAGACAGCAGATGTAGAAGTGGTTGCAAAAAAGGATGTTCAGAGTTCGCAAGATATAGGTGAAGATGTGACAAAGCAAGAGAAAGAAATTAAGATTGATTTCTCAGTAGACAAGCAATCTGTAAGGACAGAAGAAGAGTCTATGAGTCAATCGAGTTTCTCGCAGACTGATGAACAGGAAAGTGAACAGGGTTTGATGGAACGTTTTGTGGAGCATTTATCCTCAAATCACATAACTGATGTAGAAAATGTTATGAATCCAAATGAACAACCTATTCAGATGAGAGAAATTGTGAATCAGTTGGTTGAACAAATAAAGCTTCTTGTTAAGCCGGATACTACGTCCATGGAAATGCAACTTAATCCTGAGAACCTTGGTAAAGTGAATTTGACAGTTGTAGCAAAGGATGGTCATGTTACAGCACATTTGGTTACTGAAAATGAAATTACTAAGCAGGCTTTAGAAGGACAGATTCAGCAATTAAGAGATACTCTAGGACAACAGGGATTAAAAGTAGACAAGGTTGAAGTATCAGTATCTAATTTTGATTTTTCACATAGTAACCAGGCAAATGCTGAAGAACAGAAGCAACAACAGAAAAATACCTATAATAAGAATATAGCAAGAATAATTAATTTAGATGATGCAGTTGATTTGAATGAAATAACAGAAGAAGAACAATTAACAAGAAAAATTATGAGAGAAAATGGAAATCAAGTAGATTATACTGCTTAGAAAGGGGGATATTGTATGAGTTTAATTGCACCGATAACTGATGGAAAGGTTGAGTCAACAGCTATCTCTACTACAAAAAAAGATACAACAGGAACTGGAACATTAGGAAAAGATGCATTTCTACAGCTATTAGTAGCACAGATGAAATATCAGGATCCGTTAAATCCTTCATCAGACACAGAGTGGGTTGCGCAGATGGCACAGTTTTCATCATTAGAGCAAATGCAGAATATGAATAGCACTATAACTAACTCACAGGCCTTTTCTATGATTGGACAAACGGTCAATATAGTAACAGATTCTGGGGAAGTAGAAGGTATTGTTGAATATGCATCTATATCTGATGGTGTAGCATATGTCTCAATTGATGGAAGGAAATATGAGGCAAGTCAGGTAAGTGCTATTTTAAGTGGTGAATATCTACAAGAAAAATATGGACCGAGTGTAGCACAACAAAAGGTTACATATAACTATGAAGCACCAGAGAATATAAAATTATCTGTTTCGCTGGGAAGTAAGGATTATGCAGCCAATGGAATGTATGTGGCGATTGGTGAAAAATTAATAGATAGTAGTCATTTGTCTTTTGATAAAGAAAAGAATATACTAACTATTAATAAAGATGCTTTTGTAGGTTTAGCCTCTGGGGGCACATATGACATAAGCTTTGCTTTTGATGACAGGTATGCAACATCAATATCAGAGGTTGTTACATTAAAGGTTGTGGGGAATCAGCCAAGTAATTCTATGAATACGGGGAATGATGCAACTACTGTTTAAGATGAAATTATGAAAGAAGAGGTGGAAGGGTATGAACATAAATAATAAAAATTTTGCTTCCATCGAAAGTATGCGACAACAACTGGCACAACAGGTTTCTAGTAAGAGTCATGTGTCATCGTTGCGAGAGGAATCCTCATCATTTCAGCAGATATTAACAAGCAAGCGGGAAGAATCGTCTAGAACACAAGAAAAAGGAGAATTGAGGTTTTCGAAGCATGCAAATGAGAGACTAGTCTATCGCAATATTGATTTATCAAAAGAACAAGTAGAACGATTGATAAATGGTACAAATAAGGCGAGAGAGAAAGGAATTCGAGAATCCTTGGTAATGGTAGATGATTTAGCCTTTATTGTAAATGTAAAAAATAATATAGTGATTACAGCTGTAAATGATACTGAGGATGTTGTATTTACTAACATTGATGGGGCAGTGATAAGTTAACTGATAATGTGTATATTAGCCGGACCTTTTTGGGGGCTAATCACCTTTGAATGACAGAGAAGGTGAACATAGTTTGGGGAGCGCCAATGGCGCGATAATTAGGAGGAAATGTCTTATGATGAGATCGTTATATTCTGGTGTAGCAGGTTTGAAGGTGCATCAGACAAAAATGGATGTAATTGGTAATAATATTGCAAATGTTAATACAGTGGGATTTAAATCGAGTACAGTAAATTTCTCGGATGTGTTGTATCAAACAACACAAGCAGCAAGTGGAGCCAATGAAACAACTGGTATTACAGGACAAAATGCAAAACAGATTGGTATCGGTTCACAAGTTTCTTCTATTACAACAACTGTAGATAGCACAGGTGGAACGCAAAGAACAGATAACGCATTGGACTGTATGATTAGTGGAGATGCTTTCTTTATTGTTAATATGGGAGGAGCCAACTATTATACAAAAGCAGGTTCTTTTAATGTGGATGCAGCTGGAACGTTGTGTACTGCAGCAGGTGCAGCTGTAATGGGATGGCAAGTGAACCAAGAAGGAACTGATATTGTAAGAGACAATGTTTCAAAATTAACAGTAATGTCTCCAGAAAATATGGCATCTGAGCCAGAGGCAACTACAAAAGCTTATGTAACAGGAAATGTTGATGCTAGTGACACCTCGTTAGCAGCTGAAAGTGGTGTGGCTATGCAGGTAAGCTTTTATGACAATTTAGGAAATAGTTATAACTTAAAATTATCACTCAAATCCAATACGGCTACAGAGGATAATGCAGAAGAAAATCCAAAGGGTACCTATACGATTGGCATAACTGATATAGTTGATTCGAAAGGAAAATCAATATTCTGGGAAACTAAGATTGACGAAGAGACAAAACAAGAAACAAAGCAATTAACCGGAATTATGGAAAGCTTCACTTTTGGTGGGGTAACTTTTACACCTGCATTAGATGAAGAAAGCGGGGATTTTACCATAAATGCAGATGCATCTTGTTTAATGAGTTTTAATACAGCAACAGGTGCATTTATATCTGTAACAGGTGCAGATGCAGCAGATACAGAAGGAACCAATACAAATGCTTTGACCTTATCACTAGCTGGTGGAGGTGAAGGGGACAATGAAGCAAGTACATTGCCATTTGAAGATTTGGAGATTGATTTTTCAACAATTACACAATATGCAAGTAGTGGAAAGTGTAGTTTGGAGTCTCAGAGAGGTAATGTAGATGGAAGTGGCGAAGGAGTCGGAAGAACCATGGGAGAGATGACAGGACTAAGCATAGATGCCTCAGGAAAAATATATGGTTCATATGACAACGGAACCACAAAATTATTGGGACAGATTGCAGTAGCAACATTTGCTAATGCTACAGGTTTAGAGGCTATTGGTGATAGTATGTTTGCTACGACTCAGAACTCCGGAGATTTTGATGGTGTTGGAAAAGATATTACGGAAACAGGTGGTTCATTGACTACAGGTGTTTTGGAAATGTCTAACGTAGATTTATCAACTGAATTTACACAGATGATTACTACACAAAGAGGATTTCAGGCAAATTCAAAGATTATCACAACATCGGATACATTACTAGAAGAATTGATTAGTTTGAAACGATAATATGATTTTTCAATGATAAAAGGTTTTGGAAATTAAAAATTATTTAGATTTATAAAAGCAAGATTTTTGGCGGTCTAAAGGATTATGTAAGAAATTAGTAGGTTGTCTATATAGACAACAGTTCAGAAGGTGTGATTCTATTTGCACCTTCTGAATATATCTGTTGTATTAGAAAAAAAGTGTTGTATATTTACATTTGATAGAAGAAAACGAGAGGATAAGTAGTATGATTACACTTACAAAATTAAATGATGAACAGTTTGTGTTAAATGCAGAGTTGATTAAAACTGTTGAAAAGACGCCGGATACGGTGATTACACTTACAACAGGAAATAAATACATAGTAAAGGAAAGTGTAGAAAAAGTAGTTGACGAGGTAATCAGTTATAAGAAGGAAATTTTCAGTCAACTAATTAAATAGGGGGTGACAGTTGTGGATATAGCTTCGTTAATTGGATTGGTAATGTGTATGGTTTTGATGATTATAGGTATTATAACTGGAGATCAGGGAGTTGCTGCGTTGGGGAACTTTTATGATTTTACGTCTATACTTGTAACATTTGGTGGTTCTTTTATGTGTTGTCTTATGATGACGGAGGGGATACCACAGTATTTATCTAATTTACAAAGTATAAAATTAATATTTAAAATTAAGAAAACAAACGAAATTGAAACGATAAAAAACATTATAGAGTTATCCAATGTATCCAGAAAAGAAGGTTTATTAGCTCTTGAAGAAGCTGCTAATAATGTAGAGGACGATTTTTTAAAGAAAGGTTTATTGTTGATTGTTGACGGTACTGATCCGGAATTGGTTCGAAGCATTATGGAAACAGAGCAATATGCAGTAGAAGAGAGACATAAAACAGTTATTTCTTTTTGGGAAAATTTGGCGAGTATGGGACCTGCTTGGGGTATGATTGGAACGTTAATTGGTCTGATTAACATGTTAAAAATGTTGAGTGATATTAGCTCGGTTGGACCAAACATGGCTGTTGCGCTGATAACAACCTTTTATGGTTCGGTGTTAGCAAACTGGATTGCGACTCCAACTGCAACAAAGTTGAAATCAAATAGTGTAAAAGAAATTACAGTGAGAAACATTATGGTGGAAGGACTTTTATCTATACAAGCAGGAGAGAATCCACGTGTAATTGAAGAAAAATTAAAATCATTCCTTTCTCCAAAGGAAAGAGGAGCGCTAGATAATAAAGAGGGTGGTGAGGAGTAATGGCAAAAAGAAGAGTAGAGGAACCACCTAAAGGGTCGCCTGCATGGATGGCAACGTTTAGTGATTTGATGAACTTGCTTCTTTGCTTCTTCGTTTTGCTATTCTCTATGTCTTCTGTTGATGAAACCAAGTATGAAGAGCTTGTTGTATCTCTAAGTAATAGCTTTAGTATCTTTGATGGTGGTGGTTCGGCAATTGGTGAAGGAAAACTGATTTCTAGTGGAGTAAGCCAGTTAAATGAACTTGATGATTATTTTAATGATATGGGAAAGGCTAGTGAGGAGGAAGAGATAGAAGATGGAGATCCGATGGAAGCATACAAAGAGGAAATGGAAAAGGAACAAAGAGAGCAGACAGAACAGTTATATGACGAAGTTTCTGAAATGACAGAGAAAAAGAATATAGATGACAAAATAGAAGTTGGTATTGATGAGAATTATCAGTATGTAAAAATATCCTTGAGTGGAGCTATATTGTTTGAATCAGGACAAGACGAGTTTTTATCAGAGGCAAAACCAATTTTAAGTAAAGTGGGAGATATTTTAAAATTATATGGTGACTCATTGATAAAAATAGAGGGACATACCGATAATATTCCTATATCCAATGGACAGTACGCTGATAATATGGAATTATCTACAGCACGAGCTATCAGTGTTTGGAAGTATTTCGTAAACACAAAGGGATTAAGTCCTAAGAAGTTGGAGGCATCAGGAAGAAGTGAGTATTATCCTGTGGCAAGCAATAAAACAGCAGAGGGAAGAGCAAAAAATAGACGTGTTGAAATAAAAATATATACTGGAAAGGAATAGTAATTTATTAATTATTATTCGTAGGAATTGGTTTAGATAAAAGGAGGTATAGAGATGAAAAAAAATATCTTTACAATTATCATTATGGCTTTGGCCGTTGTGAATGTAGTTTTAACAGCTGTAATTGTATTTACAGTAGTACCATCCATGAATAGAACAAATAACCTTATAAAACAGATTACACAGGTAATAGATTTAGAGTTAGAAGCGTCGGAAATGGATGACAATAGTGTAGTTTCTATTAAAGATAGAGAAAATCATGAATTTACGAATACAGCTGGAACGGTAACAATTAACTTGAAAAAAGGTGCAGATAACAAGGATCATTGGGCACAGTTAGATGCTGTAATAGTTACAGTGAACAAATCGGGAGAAGATTATAGTGATTTGGTTGCTAATTTAACAGAAAAGAAAAGTGATGTAATCAATGTTGTATCTGATGTTATTGGTGGCTTGGATTATGAAACGATTTCAAGTAGTAGAGATGATATGAAAGAAGAAATTATTAAGAGATTGCAAGAACATTTTGAGTCGGAAACTATTATTGATGTATCCTTTGATAATTTAAGATTCCAATAGAATAAAATGTGGTTGTAACAGTTTAGCCCCTAAGGTTGGACTGTTGCACATTCTTAAAGGTATCACTTCTATTTTCTATGTATTTTCATGGAAAGTAGAAGTTTTTACTTTATAGGAAAGTTCGTCCTATAAAACAAAAAACGCTCTGTGGTAATGTGCACACAAATATTTTACTTAATGAGATACGAGTTTTAGTAAAATAGCATACAGAGTAGATGGGTAAGGAGTACTGTTGCAAAAAGCATGTAACACGCATCTGGCATGTAAAGTGGAGCAAGTCCCTCAAGAATGGGGGATTTAGGGGGCCTCAGTGGACTCGTCCATTTTGTTCCTTTATAGGAAAGTTCGTCCTATAAAGCAAAACGCTCCGCGAGGATGTGCACAGATGCGTAAGGAATATTGTTGCAAAAGGCATGCAACACGCATCTGGCACACAAAGTGGAGCAAGTCCCTCATGAATGAGG
>JAFQAU010000258.1 GCA_017399885.1 Lachnospiraceae bacterium | reverse complement strand
CCGCACAATTTGGAGGATTTGTCAAGTACTTTTATGCATAAAAATACATTTTTGTGTTGAAATTTAGAGGTGAAGGATAAAAAGAAGATATAAAAAAAGACTGTATATATCGGAAGTTTAGAGTTTCCGAGAGCAGTCAATACGAAAAAAAGAGGTGAATCAAGTGCGCATGTTTTCTTATACAAAAAGATTATATTTAATTCTAACTTTATGTTTCGTATTAATTGGAATGTGCTTCCGTAGTGTTGAAGTAGATTCTTCTTTTTTGTACACAGAAAATAATACTTTGGCATGCCAGAAACTAGATGAAGATTCTAATCCAAATGAGAATTTATTGGCTTTTGTAAGTAACTCTCGTGAAGAATCCATGGAAACAACAAGGAATTCTTCCAACAATACAATAAGCCAAAGAGTCACATCTGTTTTTTGTGATATTCTTCTTTTTTATTTTCAACAATTTATATTTCAATCATGGACGGATATTGGAAAATATCTAATTCTTTGTGTACTGTTTTCACATACACTTCTTTTGTCCTATATTCATCATAAGGACGGCAAAAAATCTAATATTATACCAGCAACTATATAAGAACAAAGTAGTTTGGATTATGAGTATCTATAGGTTTAAGTTATCCCTTATTGTAAATTTATAGCCTAGCCTAAACTGCAATACACTTTTATCAATTATAGACTTATATATCTATACCTTTTTTGTGTACCTTTACTATTGGTAACTATTAAATCTAATAGTTTTGTTGAGATCTAATCTGTTATAGAAAATAAAGTATCAGGTAATTAATCAAAAGCCAATACATTACAAGAACACGAAAAGGAATGTTTTTCCACCAATTTGTACGTAGCCTTATCTAAATGGCTACAGACAACCTATATTTTGAAAGAAAGGACTACATATATATGTTACTAGAGATAATCGCTATTATCTTTTTTCTTCTAGTAATGATTTTTGCAGGTATTTATAGTTGGACATTGGAAAATAGCAATGATGAGACGTTATCAAATACTTGCATACAAAAAAGAGAAGAAACAAAAGATACAAATTCGGAAAAAAGAGAAAATAGATTTTCCAATAATAGAAAGTAGGTACAATTATGAATATTTTTAATATCTTTACACTTTTAGGAGGGCTTGCATTATTTTTATTTGGAATGGAAGCTATGGGAGATGGACTTAAAAAACTTTCGGGAAGCAAACTTGAAAAAATTCTAGGTCATTTAACATCGAATCCATTAAAAGCTGTTCTTCTTGGAACTTGTGTAACCGCTATTATCCAATCATCTTCTGCTACTACAGTTATGGTAGTTGGTTTTGTAAATTCCGGTATTATGGGGTTAAACCAGGCAGTAGGTATTATTATGGGAGCAAACATTGGTACTACCGTAACCTCATGGCTACTTAGTATGACCGGTATAAATGGTTCTAACTTCTTTATACAAATGTTGGAGCCATCTTCCTTCTCACCAATATTAGCTTTTGTAGGAATTGTCTTTTTAATGTTTTGTAAAAGCGAGAAAAAACAGGATCTTGGAACGATTCTTCTTGGCTTTTATGTTTTAATGACTGGAATGGAAATCATGAGTGGCTCCGTAGCTCCTTTAGCAGAAATGCCTGAGTTTACCAAATTGATGACATTGTTTGACAATCCGATTTTGGGTATGCTTGTAGGTGCAATTATGACTGCAGTTATACAGTCCTCTTCTGCATCTGTTGGAATCCTACAAGCTCTATGTATGACTGGAACAGTACCTTATGGTGTGGCTATTCCAATTATTATGGGGCAAAATATCGGAACCTGTATTACAGCTATATTATCAGCTATTGGTGCAAATAGAAATTCTAAGCGTGCATCTCTTATACATTTGTATTTTAACTTAATTGGAACTACTATTTTTATGATTGCATTTTACACATCCAATCTATTTGTACACTATGATTTTCTTCATACAGCCGCTAACGCTGTAGGTATTGCAACAATACATAGTGGATTTAATATTACAGCAACCTTATTATTACTTCCTTTCTCAAAAAAATTAGTAAGTTTGTCCTATTTAACCTTACCACTAAAACCGGAAGAAGAAAGAAAAGAGTCTCCTGTATTACATTTACTGGATGACCGTTTTCTTGAGAAACCTTCTTTTGCTTTATCACAAGCAACAGATGTGGCAAAATTAATTATGAAAGAATTACAGGAATTATTATTACTAAAAAAAGAAGAGGAAGATAGCTACCAGATCATCAACTATAATAAAATGCAAAAAACATATAACAATTTGGATAAAGAGATTTCTGCCTTAAATGATTATTTGATGAAAATTTCATCCTATCCACTTTCCCATTCAGATAATTACTTTATCAATCATTTACTGCAGGGAATTGGTGAGTTAAAAGGAATCTCCTCTCACATTTTTCATATTGGAACCATAGACGAGAAAATGACTGTAAAACAACAGCAGCTATCCTCTAAGGCAAAAATTGAAATGCGTGAATTATTAAATACATTTCACTCTGCAATGGAACAAATCATTTATTTCATAGAAGTTCCAAATGATTATCAGTGTGAAGAGGGAAATAGTAAATTAATGGAAATTAGAAAACTGATTAAAGAGAGAAGAAAAAATCATATTAACCGTTTAAAAGAAGGAACATGTACAATTGATGTAGGCATGTTTTACATAGATATTCTATCTCACTTCGAACAGATTTCTACACACTGTACTAACCTATTGGAGCAAATGGAAGATTTGTAAAAAACAGCAAGCCCCAGCCTGAAAAAGGCAAAGGGCTTGCTAATTACTATAAGAGCAATCGCTTCACTGATTGCTCTTATAGTAGTTCATGCATCTCAAAACTGATACGAATTGTTACCTTTACTTTATCTTTTTTCTATTACACTTTTTCCCTGCATATATGGTCTTAAAGCTTCTGGAATAATTACTGTTCCATCTTCCTGCTGGAAATTTTCTAAAATAGCTGCTGTTGTTCTACCAATTGCAACACCACTACCATTTAAAGTATGAATAAACTGTGCCTTATCTTTTACATTTTCTTTATACTTAATATTGGCACGTCTTGCCTGGAAAGCTTCAAAATTTGAACAACTTGAAATTTCTACATATCTTCCATAGCTTGGCATCCAAACTTCTATATCATATTTCATAGCAGCGGTAAAGCCTAAGTCACCCATACAAATTTTAACTACACGATATGGTAACCCTAAAATTTGTAATACCTCTTCTGCATCACTTGTTAACTTCTCTAATTCAGCATAAGAGTCCTCTGGTTTGGCAAACTCAACTAATTCAACCTTATTAAACTGATGCTGACGAATCAAACCTCTTGTATCTCTTCCCGCAGAACCTGCTTCTGCACGGAAGCATGCTGTATATGCACAATGTTTAATTGGTAATTTTTCTCCTTCTAAAATGGTATCACGATACATATTTGTTACTGGCACTTCTGCAGTAGGTACTAAGAAATATTCCTTTCCATCTCCGGAAACCTTATATGCATCTTCCTCAAATTTTGGCAACTGACCTGTACCAGTCATACTTTCTCTACTAACCATAAACGGTGGAAATACTTCTTCATATCCCTGTTTTTCATGCACATCCAAGAAGAAGTTCATGATAGCACGTTCTAATTTTGCACCCATTCCTTTGTAGAATGTAAATCTTGTTCCTGTTGTTTTTGCACCCATTTCCGGATCCAATATATCCAAATCTTTTCCGATATCCCAATGTGCCTTTGCTTCAAAATCGAACTCTCTTGGTTCACCAAACTTACGAATTTCCACATTATCTTCATCTGTCTTCCCTGCTGGAACAGACTCATGAGGAATATTAGGAATTGTAAGCATCCATGCATCTAATTCTGCATCTACTTCTCTTACCTGTGCGTCCATATCCTTAATTTTTTCAGATAATTTTTTCATTTCCTCAAAAATAGGAGCCACATCTTTTCCCTCTTTTTTCATAATAGGAACTTGTTTTGAAACCTTATTTTGTTCGCTTTTTAACACTTCTACTTCACCTAAGAGTTTTCTTCGCTTTTCATCAAGCTCCTTAAATTGACTTAAATCAAACTCCTCATTTCTGTTTGAAAGTGCTTTTTCCACTTCTTCAAAATTACTTCTTAATAACTTAATGTCTAACATATTTTTCCTCCTTATATTTTCACACACACATTTGTGTACACTCTTTACTAATTTATGAAATTTTTCCCAGAAATTTTTTATTTATACCAGCAATCCGTAACAAGCAGGTGACTAAGCAGTTACATCCATTCTCACATAAAGTAAAAAATTCCTTCTATCCCCTATGAAAATGGGATGAAAGGAATCCTACACTGCAATCCAAATTATTTGCAAAAACATGCAAATACCATGGCTACAACCTTTTTTATTATATCCCAATATCCTTATGGTTGCAAGAAAAATTTTTCCTCACTAAATCACTCCAATGTATCCTGGATAAATAAACTCAATTCCTTTACAAGATCCATTTCCACCCAATCTTCATAATCCTTTCCGTTTGCATCCCTTAACATACGTAAGACAGGACGAGTTGGCATTCCTTTATTTTGTCGATAGACAACAGCCTCCTCCCCTTGATTTGTAACCACCGTAGTTCCATTTGGATAAGCTGCAACTGACTTGTTAAATACTTCTACAACTTGAGAGTCAAATAATTTACCACTATTTCCCACAATATACTCCATTGCCTCATGCACCTTCATTTGATCAGCGTAAATTCCATAAATTTTTCTATCAAACGCATCACAAACTGCTACAATTTTTTCTCCTATTTTTTGCTTATCACCCTTTATATGCATAGGATATCCAGTTCCATCCATACGTTCATGATGGCGAAAAATAATATCTTTGGCAATATTTGATAACCATTTTTCGTCCTTCATAACCGTATAACCGTGTACTACATGCATTTTCATTTCTTTTCTTTCAGTTTCTGTAAACTCAATATATTTCTTTTCTTTCACATCTGTTTTTACACAAGTATATCCTATATCATGTAATAATGCACCAACCGCAATTTCTCTAATATTTTCCTTGCTTATTTTCATTTGTAATGCTAGAAAAACTGATAAAGCCGCCACATTAATAGAATGGGAATACGCACTTTCGGCTTTTTGTCTTACCCCACTTACATTAAACATAATTTCAGGTTTTTCCAATAAATCCAATATAATTTCTTTTGCTACATTTTTTATTGATTCTAATTCACTACTCCCACATGAAAGAAATTTATCTAGCGTATCTTGTACTTCTTTCTGACATTGCGTTTTAATCTTTATTTCTGTTATTTCTTCAATGCCCTCGGCATAGGAATCCTCTACATATAAATGTGTTATCCCAAGCTGTTCTAGTCTTTCCATATATTCCTTTTTTAAGACAATGCCTTTTGACATTAATAAAGTATCATATTCACTCATAATATCTTGTGCTAAAATCTCATTCCCCTTTAGATTCTTAATAGATATCTTTCGCAAAAAAAACACTCCCCTCTTGTCTAATAACATATAGCTTCCAACTATTACAACAAATAAATCCTAGTTTTGAGATTTCATTGCTGCTTCTAAGGCTTCCTTCTCTTCCTCTGCCAATACTGCATAACATTCGCCTTTTATAATTTCTTTTACATAAGTATAACAACCTTCCCTTGTGCTATGCATACAATTAATTATAAAACCATCATTTGTACTATTTAATAATGCCAATGCAAAACTTAATTTTCCACCCATTTCCTTAAATGCATCGTATTTAATAATTCCTATTTTTTGGTATGTAGTTAACAGTGTTTTATCAATAGCCTGTAGTCTGCTATCCAATTGCTCTGTCTTTTCTATCAAGCCTTCCACTTCACTGAACTTCTTAATAAAAGCCCTTTCTAATGTTTCGCCATCAGAATCTTTCATAAAATAATGATATTTGTTGTTTAATTTACTATTTTTACGAAACAAAACAATTACCATTATACAAAGGATTAGAGATATAACACCTAGACCAATTACCACATAACCAACATCTAATCCAATTGTTTCAAATAAACTCATTCTTTCTACCTCGCTTATATTCTTATCATTTATAAATTACATCTATTTTAATAGGAAACTTAAGGGTACTACCCTCGTTTTAGCATACCGTAGCCTATATATTAAATAAAAACCTTATAGATTTTAGCTACGTTCTACTGTCATAAGTAACTCTATAATTCTATCTAATTCTTCTGCAGAATAATATTCAATTTCAATTTTTCCTTTTTTCTTTGATTTTGCCTGAATAGAAACCTTTGTACCTATGATTTCTTTCATTTTTTCTTCCAAATCGCGATAGAAAATACTATTATCTTCTTTTTTTGAAACCTTATTTGAGTCTCCATTTAAAATTTTTCTAACTAAGCTTTCCGTTTCCCGCACACTCAATTTTTCATCTAATATTTTTTGTGCTAAAACAAGCTGTTTCTCATGATCCTCAATGGGTAGAATTGCTCTAGCGTGTCCACTGCTAATCAATTCTTCAATTAGCATTTCTTGCACTTTTTCCCCTAGCTTTAGCAACCGCATAGAGTTCGTAATTGCAGTTCTGCTTTTTGATACTTTAACTGCCAACTCATCTTGCTTTAATTTAAATTCCGTGATTAATCTTTGATAAGCCTGTGCTTCTTCAATAGGATTCAAGTCCTCTCTTTGAATATTTTCTATCAACGCAATTTCCAAAACTTCTAATGAGGAATATTCTTTTATAATTGCTGGCACTTCTTTTAACCCAGCCAAACGAGAGGCTCTCCAACGCCTTTCTCCAGCTATGATTTCATATCCTTTTCCTTTTTTTTGTAATATTAAAGGCTGTAGAACTCCATATTGCTTAATAGATTCTGCTAATTCATGCATTGCATCTTCATTAAATTTTTTTCTTGGTTGTTCTCTGTTGGGTTGTATTTCGCTGATTTTTACTAATGTTTCATGTGAAACATCTTTATTTTCTTTCTTTTTTTCTTCTCTCTCTGTTCCTGCAATTGGTAATTTATTTGGTATCATCGAATCCAAACCTTTACCTAAACCTCTTTTTGGACTTGCCATCTTTTTACTCCTTTACCTATTTTTTTTCTATCACTTCTTCTGCAAGTTCTCGGTATGCTTCTGCCCCTGCAGATTTGCTATCATATAAATTAATCGGCTTACCATGACTAGGAGCTTCTGCTAGTCTTACATTTCTAGGTATAATAGATTTATAAACTGTTTGTTGTAGATTCTCTTTTACATTTTCTACTACCTGTAGAGACAAATTGGTTCTAGCATCAAACATTGTAAATACCACACCTTCTATCTCTAAATTAGGGTTCAATCGCTCTCTTACTAAATTAATTGTATGAATTAATTGAGATAAACCTTCAAGTGCAAAAAACTCACACTGAATTGGTACCAAGACAGTATCTGCTGTGGTCATAGCATTTACTGTAAGGGTATTTAAAGAAGGAGGACAATCTATTATAACAAAATCATATTTATCTCTTATTTTATCAATATGATTTTTTAAAATGTATTCTTTGTCTTCGATTCCAATCAATTCAATTTCTGCACCTGCCAAATTAACATTAGAAGGTATAACTGAAAGATTCTCAATCGTATCTTTTTGTAGACATTCTTCAAATGTGCACTCACCCAAAATTAACTCATATACTGTATTTTCCACACTATTTTTATTGATGCCTAACGCACTGGACATATTCCCCTGTGGGTCTACATCAATTGCCAATATTTTTTTTCCTTTCTCTGCTAAGCAAGCTGAGAGATTTGTTGCAGTAGTAGTTTTTCCTACACCACCTTTTTGATTTGCAATCGCAATTACTCTGCCCATTTAGATTTCCTCTTTTCTTCCATGTGTTGTTTACCATAAGTAATTCCTTAAATAAATGTTTATCTATTTTTTTATACTTACGTTCTAATTTATTCGTGAACCCGTATAAGATTATAACATTTTTTATTCTCCATATCTATATATAAATAAGTTATTTTTATTTAAAGTAAGAACAACTCGTTACTATTCATTCATAGGCTTAACACTCACTATCAAGCCTATACCAAGAAATGACGCTAGCAAAATTTCAGGCCCATGCATCGCAGAAGCATCTTAAATAGGCTGAAATTCGTTACTGTTTACAACTTTCTGTGAACAGTAACAACTTCTTACTGTTCAGAGGCAATGTCATTTACTTAAGCATTATATTTTTCCAAATGGCTTGAATCATGAATATATTTTTCAAAAATCCTCTCCCGCTTGGGTTTAAGCCAAGTTTAATGTTTAATTCTTAACTAAATGACATTATTTTATAGGTGGCTTTTTTATCTTACTTTCCTACCATATTCACGTATGACTCTTATGTAAGCAATTATTTGTTTCACGTGAAACATTCTTTTTTCTATATTTGAGATGCTCTTATCCTCTTCGCTTAACATTTCTTAATCTTATTTCTATATTTATACAACTACTACCCTTCCTCTATCTTTGTATACATTTCATTTATTTCACGTGAAACATCTTTTTTATTCTAATTTCTATTTTTCCGTTATTTTCTTAATCTTATTTGCTACACTTATGTTCCACTACTCCTTCACTTTTTTCCTTCATATTTTTCTTGTTTCACGTGAAACATTCTTCATTCTACTTGCTATACTTTTCCTTCTGTTTCATAATTTCATCTCTTACATTCATAAACTTAGCATTTTTCTTCTGTTCTTCCTATATGCTTCTATTGTTTCACGTGAAACATCTTTTCTTTATTTTAATTTATAACCTTTTCGCTATCTTATTAATCTTATTTCCTACACTTACAATTCTACTACTCTTTACTATCTTTCTTCTTATTTCTCATGTTTCACATGAAACATCCTTTTTTTACCTTTCTCCTAATTCTTATATAAAAAATTTTTCTTGTTTTATAAAAGTTCAAGTATAACCTTGCTAATTACCCACGTGTCAATATAGCATATCTTACTAGTTGTAAGTCCATCTTACTGTCTTCGCCCAATTTAACATAAACTTACAATGTAAACAATTCAACCCCAACGAAACTCTTACCCCACCCTGTAATAAATTCAAAAAAAGATTGAAAATAGTTTTTGATTTTGATAAAATAACAAAATATATTTTTATTTAAAAAACGGAAAGGGAGTGCTTAAATATGATACAGGTTTCACATATTTCTAAGGAATTTATTTCTCCAAAGAAATATCCTGGACTAAGGGGTGCAATAAAAGGATTATTTTCTAATGAGAAAGTCAAAAAAATGGCAGTTGACGACATATCATTCCACATAAATAAAGGTGAAATAGTCGGATACATAGGAAGTAATGGTGCTGGAAAATCTACTACCATTAAAATGATGACGGGAATACTAACACCCACAAATGGGGAATGTATTGTTAATGGTGTTAATCCAAGCAAATATAGAAAGGAAAATGCACAAAATATAGGTGTTGTTTTTGGTCAAAGAACACAGTTATGGTGGGATTTACCATTAAGTGAATCCTTCTCTATCCTAAAGGAAATATATAATGTATCTGATGAAGACTACAAAAACCGTATGAACTTCTTAAATGAAGTACTGGATTTAGAAGAATTTTTCCATAGACCTGTCCGTACGCTTTCTTTAGGACAACGTATGCGTGGGGACTTAGGTGCTGCTTTACTACATAATCCAAAAGTTCTTTACCTTGATGAACCAACCATTGGGCTTGATCTTGTAGTAAAAGATAAAATTCGAAAAGCAATCAAGACAATTAATGATAACTATGAAACTACAATTATACTTACAACTCACGATATTGATGATATTGAAGAACTATGTAGTAGGATTATTGTCATTGATGAAGGAAAGAAAATTTATGATGGAAGTCTAAAGGAATTAAAAGAAAAATATGGTAGCAAAAGAAAAATAAGAATGGAAGTGAAACATTCAAAAGAACTAGCTTCTTTTTCTACTGCTGAAAAACTTAATTGCTCCAGCAATGACTGTTTAACAGAATACGATGCTGATAACCATTTACTGACCATTTCTTTTGATAAACATAAAATTGAAACACCTCAGGTAATTTCATCAGTTATGGAATTTACAGATGTATTCGACGTACAAATCCAAGAAACAGAACTATCGGAAATAGTAAAACAAATTTACAATCATGAAGTATCGGAGGAATTGGTATGAGAAGAAAATTAAAAATCTATCTTCCTTTTACCTCTAACGAATTGAAAAGACAATTATCCTACAAAGGGGCTTTCTATCTCTTTATGCTAATTAGTTTATTTGGTTCCTTTATTAGCTACTATCTGTGGATGGCTATTTATGGAAATTCAGAATCAGGGGTACTAGGTGGATTTTCAAAAAATGAAATGATTATTTATGTATTTATGGTTTATGTTACCTCCTCCATTGTTACAGTTTCCATTGCCGATTGGATAAGTGATGATGTGGTAATGGGGACAGTCTCCATGAATCTTATTAAACCAATGGATTATAGGATAAGTCTTATTTTCCGTGCGCTAGGATCTATGCTATATCGTTTTTTAGCTCCAGGCGTTTTTATATGGATAGGAATTGAAGTTTACAAAGTAAAAGTCCTTGGTATGGACTTTCCAAATATACTATCCATTCTTTTATTTATATTAAGCTGTATTATGAGCTTTTTAATTTATGTGCTTTTTGATTTTTGTTTTGGTATGATATCATTTTTCACAACACATATATTTGGTATGCTACTAGTAAAAGAAGCCTTGCTTTCCTTCTTAACAGGACAATTAATTCCTATTAGCTTCTTTCCAGAAAGCTTACAACACGTGTTTGACTACTTACCTTTTTCTTCTATGGTATACACACCAGTGATGATTTATTTAGGAAAGTATACAGGTGAAACTCTTTGTTATATGTTGCTGCGTCAATGTATCTGGGTAATTATTTTATACTTACTTGGATCTCTTATTTGGAGAAAAGTTACCAAAAGATTAATTGTATTGGGGGGATAATATGGAACAGAAAAATACAACTTTTAAACGCTATTTTAAACTTTACCGTTTGTTAATAGGACAATTTTTAAAGGCTATTATGCAATCAAAGGTTGATTTCTTTATGGGATTATTTGGCTTTTTCTTTTCACAGGTTATGGGAATTGCATTTCTATATTTAGTATTTCAACAGATTCCCACATTAGATGGTTGGACATTTGATCAATTAATCTTTATATACGGATTTGCACAAATACCTCGTGGAATTGACCATTTACTTACAGATAATATTTGGATGATTGCTTGGAGAATCGTTATCAAAGGGGAATTTGATCGCTACATGCTTCGTCCTATGAACTTATTTTTTCAGGTAATAGCTGAAAAATTACAACCTGACGCTTTAGGAGAATTACTAGTTGGAAGTATACTAATTATTTTATCAATTTCCAAAGGCATTGTTATTATTGATATATGGCACGTAGTTTTATTTCTAATTTCTATTATAGCTGGTGCTCTCATTTATACATCGATTAAGCTTTTCTTCGCTTCCTTTGCCTTTTGGATAAAAATAAGTGGCCCATTTTTACAGGTTGCTTATGATATGGCAGAATTTGCCAAATACCCTACTGAAATTTACACAAAAATAATTCGTTTTCTAATTACCTGGGTTATACCTTTTGCATTTGTGGCTTATTTACCTGCAAGCTACTTTTTAAAGGCTGATGTATCTGCCACTGTTATTGGTATTGAATGTATCATTGCAATATTATTTTGGTGCATTTCCTATGCCTTCTTTAACAAGGGTACTTCCATTTATGAAAGCTCTGGAAATTAAAAAGCATGAAAGCAAGAAGAACTCTCTTATAGAATAAACAAGGGGCTGTGGCACTAAGAAAATATTCTACAAGTTATGAATTGTTATTTTTTATATAATTTCATATCTTGTATTATATTAGCTTAATGCAACAGCCCCATTGCTATACCAATTGAGCCCACTGGCTAAATCGCTATATTATTTATTCTTTTAACGCCGGTATGCTTATTTTAGTTAACTGTTGACTGTCATTACATTTTACTTCAAATGCATAGACAGGTTGTAAATAACCTTTTGAATCCAATGCCTGCTCTAGATGCACAGACAAAATTTCTATGGCAAATAGCTCTTCCCCTATTGGATTGTTGAATTTTCCTTCTAAAATTTTTTCATAAGCTTCTTTCTCTGAATAAATATCACATTGGTCATATATATCATACATTAAAATACCGTAATCCAAATAAGATATCTTATTTTCTCTTGCAAAAATGCAATCAATTATTCCTCCATACATATTATGCTCTTTCACAGTATTTTTTACAGCTATACTATATTTTCCCTCTCCCACGGTAATCATATTTCCTGATTCAGGTGTAAAAAGCTTTAAATTTTCTAATGCTTCCATAAGTTCCTCATAAGTCACATCATAATCATACTGGGTTGTTCCCTGTTCCAGCTCTGTTTGCAGCTTAAAATTTTTATAAGAAAGCGTGCCACCCTGATACCGAACACAAATATAATGTTCTCCACCTTCACTAAAGAATGTGCCCGCGTCATGAAAATATCTGATTCTATTTTCATCTAATTTTACACCCAAATTTCTAAAGAATTCCTGTGCTATCTGCTTTGTGTCTTCTTTACGCAAAATATCTAATTGAAAAATATTTTCAGATGTTGTATCCGTGGAAAAGCTCAAAGCTGTTGTAACTTCTATTTTCTTCATATTCTGTTTTATACTATAGCTTTCCGATAAATTTCCATAATTTTTATATTCATATGAAAGAAATATACTAAGAAACATAGAAACAGCTATTATCAATGGAATTTGGCTAAGAAAAAATCCTTTCAGATTCTTCTTTCTTTTCTTTATAAATTCCATGATTAAACATATTCCTTTGTAAAAACCATATCCAATCATGGCTCCTAGTAAGTTATTAAACAAATCATCTACTTCAAAGGTACCTCTTCCCGTTATTAATTGCACTGTTTCAATCAATAAAGTAAATAAAAATCCTGAGAAATATACATTTCTCCACTTCTTAAAGGTATGGGAAGTAAATGGAAGTAAGAATCCTAATGGCACAAACATTAATATATTTAATATCAAATTTCTCCATTCATAAACTGACCAAGTATTCCAAGCTTCCCTGTATGTGGAGAAAAGCTGTATTTGCATTTCTAAATGATACAATTTTTTTCTACTAAATACAGTTGCCCCTAAAACAATAACGCAATAACACAATAAAAAACCACTAACTAAAGTGGTTTTCATAGTGATACGCTTCGTTCCATTTAAGATTCTTTTATATAGGAATTCATATCCTGCAAAAAAAATAACAGCAATAATTACAACAGAAAAAATCCCTAATGATAAATATTCCTTTGCCAATCTAATTACTTCTGTCAATCTCATTAAAACTTTACCTTTCTTTTATTTTCTATCTATTCAGCTAATTAAAACTAAGATTGCTCACCTACTGAATAATTTCCCCATGGGCCATGCTATTTTTTACAGGTGTGCATACGATTTACGAAGCTCCCATTCTTAATAATTTATGGTAATGCCCAACATATCAGCATGGAAATTTTGCAACAATTTATCCCTCCGAATAACTATTATTCTATATTTCTACATAATTATTCTTTATGGCATAAATGGCTGCTTGCGTACGATCTGAAACATCAATTTTACGAAAAATATTAGAAACATGATTCTTTACTGTTTTTTCACTAATTACAAGCTTTTCTGCAATTTCTTTATTATATAAACCCTCTGCAATTAACTTAAGTACGTCAATTTCTCTTTTGGTCAATCCTTCTTCATTCTGACTTTCTTTCTGTTCCAACTTATCCTTTAATAATGGAGCTAAAGATGGTTGAATATATGTATTTCCGGAATTAACTGTAAAAATTGCCTTTCTTAACACTGCTAATTCAGAATCCTTTAATACATAGCCATCCACCCCAATATCTACAGCCCTCAGTAAATATTCTACTTCATTATGAATGGTCAATATAAGCACCTTTCTTTTTATTCCCTTCTCCTTCAACACTTGTAATACTTCAAGTCCATTCATTTTTGGCATATTAATGTCCAATAAAAGTACATCAGGATTTTTTTCTTCCAAAATAGCAATCCCTTCCTCCCCATTACTGGCTTCTCCAATGACACGTATATCTCCATCCATCTCTAATAATTGTTTTATTCCTTCTCTTACCATTATATGGTCATCTACAATTACAACATTTACCTGCATCCTTTTTCTCCCCTTATTCACAGATATAAAATATTTATAATATTTCCCTCTTATCATCTTCTATATTATACGGTATCTCCATCTTTACTGTGGTTCCACAAGAAGGTTCACTTTCTATTTCTAGCTTTCCGCCCAATAATTGTGCCCTCTCCTTCATAATAGATAACCCATATCCTGACGTAATTTCTTCTATATTTTTCCTCTTTACATCCTCCAGGGTAAATCCAATTCCATCATCCTTTATACTAACTGACATAAAATCTTCCTCAAAAATAAACTCTATGTCAATGGTATTTGCCTGGGCATATTTATATATATTATTGCAAGACTCCTGTATAATACGAAACAGGGTTAAGTTAAGCAATGATGACAGTTCTAATTCTTCTACATTTGATTTTACATAAACATTTACCTCAACATCTGGATATAAACGTTTATATTCCTCCACATATCTTTGTACGGTAGGAACCAATCCCAAGTCATCTATAGACATAGGACGTAAATCATAAATTATTCTACGCATGTCGTCTATGGTATGCCGAATATTATCCATCATAGCAACCAATTCTAGCTTTACCTGTACGGGATCCTTTTCTATCATTTTACTACAATACTCTGTTTTATGAACCAAATTGGTCAAATTCTGCACTGTAGAGTCATGTAAATCTCTAGCAATACGTTTTCGCTCTAACTCTTGTGTTTCTAAGATGAATACACCAGTTGGACGAAATGTTTCTGGTTTTTCTTCAATTTTGCTGTCCCTTACAAAAGCTAGAATATTACCCATTGTTACTATTTTTCCGTTAATATCATCCAATCTTCTTCTTGTCTGTTCAATATTATCGTGTCCTGCTAAGATTCTTTCATTAATTTCTTCTAATTTTTCCCGACCACTTGCACTAGCTGGACTAAAGAAACTAATATTGTCTTTGAGTTTTTCTTCTATCAGTTCCTTTTCTCTATTTAAAGATTCTTCCGCAATATGATATTCTTCCAATTTCCTAATTAACTGACCTTGTTCATTCTCAATCTGCATAAGCATTTCACGTAAGAACAATTCCATCTCAACTTTGTCTGTCACCTTAAATCCCCCCTTCAATTATACTTGCTTTCATCAAGATATTTTTGATTCGGGTTTTATATCAAAAATTGTTTCTCATTTTAAAGCATACTGTTTCTATTATACCCCATCTGACGCTATTTGTCCATGTGTTACTAACAATGAACAGTTCCAAAGTAACAGTTCAGCCTTGTCCTAGTCAAAAGGGAGAAATTTAAAAATTTTTTCACAAGTTTTATCCACACAAAAACGTATGATTTTACAGATTCGTATGCACTTTGTTTTTGTGTGGATAACTTTTTTATAAAATATCTGTT
>JAFQAU010000257.1 GCA_017399885.1 Lachnospiraceae bacterium | reverse complement strand
TCGCAATAAAATATCCCAAGCCACTTATAAAATGACATAATAATGCTACAGTTGTTATTTTTGCTCTGGTATTAAAGCCTTTATTTTCAATCCATTCTGTCAAACTAACCATTGCCACTAAAAATGCACAATAACTAGCCAAATATACACCCCAAAGGAAGTCCGCAGCTCCCGCCCCCTTTTCAAAAGAGAACAACACAAATTGAGAAACTGAAGAAAATACAAATAAAGTGCTGATTTTAGTTCTTTCCTGTAAACAGTGCTCTTGTCCAAATGCAAATGCCGCCACAAAAAGGAAAAAATAAGAACAAAAGAAAGAAACCAAAGGATTTTTACTATATAGTAGCCATACCTCAAAAGGCTTAATTACAATTCCATTGGAAGTCCCCGTAAAAGATAATATATATTGAAATAACGCCAAAATACAAACCGGCAACAACGCAAACATACATTTTATATTATTTTTAAAAGTTTCCGTTTTAAAAAAGCAAATGTCCAAAACTATATATGCTGCAACTGCAGGTACGAAGCTTTGATAAAAACTAGGTTTAAAAAAAGCACTAAGCACCAAAAGAATACTTAACTCGCCTAAGATAATATGAAGCTTCTTTTCAGTTAATCCATTCTTTTCTTTTCTTACATAACAGAATAGAAAAAAACAGGCTACGCAAAAGGGTTCTACCGCAATTGTTGTAGGATTATGCCACGGATTTGCTGTAAATTGTCCCAAATAGTAATTAGGGATAAGAATCGGTACATACAAAGGTCCTACAAACATTAATACACTGCTTATCACCAAAGCAATTTTTTTTCTCATATCGAAGCAGCGTTGCAAGCCTAAAACAGTAACATATATAGTAGCAAGTGAAAAAAAGGTATTCACTACAGCACTGGCCAAAACTGCACAATATTCATAGGAAAAGAAATTAGCAACAGCCCCCGGTCTAAACAATAGATATGCTATCAAAAACAACACATGCCATCCGGGATAAGACAAGATATGGGCATATTTTACATTTTCTGTAAACCATTCCACTCCATTTTCAAATAGTAACGGCAATTTCAAGGCAAAATCATAATGTGATTTTATATCACAATTCAAAACAAAATCCGAAGTATAGAAAAACATCAATATCAATGCAAAGAATAGATAATAATATTTTTCCACATTTTTTATACCGTGCGAAAAAACTTTATTCTTCATATGGTTCCTACCTCTTATTTCAAATTCCTTTGAAACTCTTCCTTTAGCATGCTGTACCATTTTAGCGATTTATATTCCCCATTCAGATATAGATGTCTTCTGAATTCTCCTTCACAAACAAAACCGCACTTTTCATATAAGCAAATCGCATTTATATTATCTGAAAATACATTTAAATAAACCTTTTCCAACTCGTATACTTCAAAAGCCAACGACAGAACTTTTCTGGTTGCTTCCAAGCCAATTCCCTGTCCCTGTGCCTTTTTTCGAAGACTGATGGCATATTCTGCATTTTTTGCTTCCATATCAACATTCTTTAAGCTAATTGTTCCCAAATATTCATTATGTTCGTCTGCAATTGCCAAATGAATACTTTTCCCATTAACCGGAGTTGTTTCTGCATCGTTTATAAACGCTATCACATCTTCTTTGCTTTTATTGCTTCCATCTAAGCGAAAGTTTTTTTGTATATCAGCATCATGCATCCACTCAAGCATGCCTTCTGCATCTTTTTCTTCTAATTTTCGTAAATGTATATTCATCACTGTTCAACCCTGTTCTCATCCTCTATAATATACGGTGGTCTGTTTCTCGACGCGTCAAAAGTCCTCCATAGGTACTCTCCCAATATACCTAATGTCAACATAATCACCCCGAAACTGAATAAATTAAAAATGAATAAGGTTGTCCATCCGCTGACTTCTATCATTCCGGCCATTTTAAATATGAACACACAAATTGCCCATATCAACGACCCCACAAAAGAAAAAGTTCCAATTACCGTAACTGCTTTAATAGGAATCGTAGAAAAACTAAATAATGTATCTGACACTAACCTGATTTTTTTCTTTAACGTCCATTTGCTTGTACCTATTTCTCTCGCCAATCTGGTATAAAATACCTTATCAGTCTTAAATCCGCTCCAAAGGATTTGGCCTGTAAGTGCACTGTTCTTTTCATCTAATGCTAACAATACATTAATTACTTTCCGATCAATTAAATATACATCAAATCCTCCTTTAGGCATTGTCGGCAAAGCTGTTTTTCTTACCATTGTGTAATACATATTTGCAAATAAGGTCTGCTGCTTACTCTCATCTCTTCCTTCTCGAACAGCCAAAACCACGTTATTCCCCTTTGTCCAACTGTCAACCATTTGCAAAATCAACTCTGTTGGTTCCTGTAAATCGGCAGCCTTAATCACCGCACAATCACCTGAGCACTTAGCCAATCCGCACAAAATAGCTGCATGAGACCCAAAATTTCTCGAAAGATTAATCGTTTTTATATGAGAATCCTGTTTCGCCAAATCACTCATTACTGCATAACTGCCATCTTGTGAGCCATCATTTACAAAAACAATTTCATACTCATAGTCAATTACATCAATGATTTTTCTTTTTATGTCCTCATACAAGGGTCTCAAATTATCTTCATTATAATATACCGGAACCACAATGGATATTTTCATTTTCTATCGTTTCTCCTCATTGACGATTTTTACAAATTCATTATAATCTCTGATATATTCAGAATCATCATAATGTTCACTTGCCAAGCATAGCAACACCGAGTCCTCACTAAAATCATACATATCCTTCCACACCATATTGGGTAGATAGATGCCTGTATGAGGTCTGTTGAGTACAAAAATGGCTTCGTTTCCCAAACCATCTTTTACCCCCACTTTGCTTGTTCCCGCCACATTAATCAGTACAAATTGGGATTTTCTATTTGCATGTTGACCTCGCACTACGTCTTTTTCGGAACCATAAATATAAAAAATTCTTTTAATTTCAAACGGCACATCTTGCATTCCTTCTACTACAACCAGATGCCCTCTTTCATCTCCGTATTGCTTAAAATCAATCATATGAACTCTGTTATAATTTGTGTTAATCATATAATCCCTTCTTTCTTTATCTAATTATCATCTTTTTTTATATAAAATATAGTCATTATACTGCCATATTTTTTCTGCTTTCTCTTTCACCAGGCTATTCGTATCTTTTTCTTCTTTCACTAAGATATATTTTGATTTAATTTCTTCATAGCCAATACCATCATAATTGATATTTATTCCAAATCCGGACGGCAGAAAATAGTTAATTCCATATTCCCCATCCACAATCCAAGCTATGGTATTATTCCATCCTACGTCTTGCTCTAAGTGCAATACAGCTTGTAATTCTTCTTTTATTTTAAGGTTTTCATTTATGGTAGTCTGATCACCATAAGGAATCGTATATGTATAACTATTTTTAGGCACAACTAATAATATAAGCACTAAGAATGCTGAAAAAAACGATTTTCCCCATATATTTTTCTGCATCGATATAATCATTATATTCCAAACATGCAACATAAGCAAATGCCTTCCCCCTTGTCTTGTAGCATACAGCATTATGATTGCAGATATGATAACAAAGTTGCAAAATAAGGTATATAACAATATGTAATTTTTTCTATCTTTCAAATATAAAAACAGCATAATAAAATTGGCTGCCAAAAAATAAAGATAATATTCTCCTGCATCTGCTCCTGTAAATGCATCCGCGCAATATCCGATAATTTCTTTCCAACCCAAGAAATATTTTGTAAATAACCCAACAATTCCATGAATTATTCCTTGATTAAAATTATCTATTACATCACTACTAATAAGGGGTTTAAAAAATGGTGCACACAAATATTTGCTGAGCCACATATACATTCCCATAACAATGCTTGCATAGAATACTGTTCCTAATAACACCCACCCGCTTTTATTGAAATATTGTTTCCTGCAGAACCAAAATGGCACAAGAAGTATAATAATGATATATGGTCTGGCCAACGTGAAGTACCCAATCAGTAAATATGAAATAACTATAAACAAAAAGCTTTTACCTTCTTTGTTTAGCTTATATAATATCCCACACATAATTATAGCACCGGAAAAGAAAAAGGCTTCTGTCATACCCGAAATAATATATCTGATAACCATAGGCGAACATGTCAGCAGCATAATAAATGTCATCATCTGCCTTTTATCCGGCCGTACCCATAAATAAAACAATAACAAAGAAAAAGTAAAAAGAAACAGATTACAGTATATTGGAGAGAGTAATGTCCATCCAAACGCCTTTCCCCATATTACATAGGGCACTAAAATAGCAGGACTCCATGCTCCTAATGTTAAATATTTGGCACTTGTTTCTGCATAGCCAAAATACCCCTGCGGTATCCCATATTTTACCATTCCCTCTACCTGCTTATAGTAAAACGCCTCATCATTCCACAAACCGGCAGGCAAATAAATATCTGTAATCATTTTTTTATTTAACATGCAATATATGCTCGCCAAAATAATTCCGCTAAATACAAATACTAATATCCAGATTGATTCTTTTTTGTTTTTTATCATATAAATCACAAATATCCTTTGTTGTATTATTTTGCTATTTTAAAGTTTTCTCATATAAATAAATTGTATTCCGTCCACCATAATCACGGGCTTTTTCGTCAAATACTTTTTTCAGTTCCCATTCATACAATGTCCCCTCTAACCAGCTGTCTATCATCTCCTTGTCATTATTCCCTAAGTAATACTTTACGGAATCGTTTTCTAACAAAACCTTTGCTCTTTCATCTCTTTCTTCCATAAAAAATTTGTCATAAGTAGACGAAATAGGTATAATATTGTTATATAAGCAATAAGCAAATGGATATCCTCCTAATACATAGTTTTCTCCTACATATTCATTTAACTTTATCATAATTTCCTTATCGCCATATTCTGCTTCTGAAAAATACTTACCTCCCAAAAAAATTTCCGGTAAAATCATTAATGTTACCAAAATCCACAGCCCCTTGCCCGACATCCTCTTAATGGCCAACAATCCCCCAAACAAAATGCATACTATCACTATGTTCAAGCCGATAAATATCATTTTCTGTGAAGAAGAAAAATCTATTTCTTCAATCAAGCCCAGTCTTCTATTTGAAAATTCAAGCCATATAATAGCTACTAACGCAAATGCAACATATATTGCACCTTTTTTCAGATTACTTAATTGGATAAAATATTCCAGAATGTCGGTCCAATCTATTGCTGTACAAGCAATTGCTACCATCAAAAATATATAGATTACAATAGATTTTCTGATTAACGCATCATTCGTAAAGATGCTTTGCAGCAAAAATCCAACAATCAGCCATGCCAACCATATTCTGAATTTATCATTTTTTTGATATCCGCTAATCATTACATATATAACAGAAATGATTGCCAAAATAGTAAATATCACATTATAGCCAAAAATATTTCCCATCCCTAAATAAATAACATTATTAATTATGTCATTTAGCGAAAGAGAAACACGGCTATCCCCCATAGTCTGAAATATTCTTAATGAAGTGGCTATAAATGTAGTTTTCTGTGTTACATAAATACAAATTTCACCTATAAAATAACTTACTATAATGCCTAGTGCCAAATCCTTTACTTTTTTCCCGATTTTCTGTTTATTTATCAGGTCATGTAATAATAGCATCGCAATTGGCACAAACAAAAATATATTTGTCAAATAGCCCCACACAATACTCAAGGTTGAAGCAACCCCCAACAGAAAATATCTTGGCTCACTAAAAAGGCTGCAGTCTTTCCAAACAAGATACATTGTAATACTAAGTATCATAATTCGGAAAATCCCGGGATCAATGAATCTACATGCTATAAGGTATGGAAAATTAAAAGAAATACAGATTCCGATCATTACCAAAATCCAGTGACTATTTTTTTTCTTTTTCTCTTCCTCACAAGATATAATTTTTAAAGTCAAAAAAAATGAAATGAAACCGGCTAAAAAAGCAGCTAACCGCAAACCATAAAAATTCTTTCCGAACAGTTTTAACGTTATGCTGCATAATACTGTGCAGAGAAAACATGCAGAGCTATCCCAAGTCCTATATTGTCCACCATCCAATGTTTGCGCACGCTGCATCTCCTCAGACATAATATTTTTAATCGCCTGCATTGCATAATGACCTTCATCTGCTCTGGTATAATTTAACATTGAATATGTTGGAGAATCTAAATCTAAACAAATTACTCGTAAGCAAAACAATAACAACAAAAAAATCATTGGTAATGAATGTCTGTTTATTCTCTGCTTAATACTCATTTGTTAAATCCTCCCTACCGGCCGTTGCTCACTAAAAGTGAAATTACTCATAAATGCGTATTTTTTCTCCTATTACCTCTTTTTTTGCATAGGTTCTCCCATTTATGTCCAATGTATCATCTAAGTTCTCCAAATCGATGACAATGATTGTATCCGGGCAAAAATCCGCATTTTCATATTTCTTTGTATAATTAGAAACATTTACATGCTCTATATGTAATTCTTTATCCAATAATTGCAGCAAAGGATACTCGTAAGTATCTCCGCCCAGGCAAAGCCCTACCGTTTCATCGGAGTTTTCATTCACATAATTTGCAGCTGTTTTGTAGTCTTCCATTATCCATGTATTATTGTGGAAATACCCTTCCGGTCTGTCACTTCCCATTGCGATTTTCCCATGGCAACAAATCAAACCATAAAGCTCCACTATGCTGACAAAATACACAATCGCAAGGAAAGACTGTCCTTTATCCCAATTACCATTCCTTCTCTCTGAAAAAAACAGCTCTGTTTGCATAGAGATAGCAGGACATAAAATAGCAAAATAAGATATCATATATCTGCTCACAAAGGGTTCCCAGCGAAGAACAGCACAAAAGACCATAAATGAAATAACAGCAACAACAAAGAATTGGTTCCGCAGCTCCCCTAATTTGCGCTTTGCAACAGACCATTTTCTATTTCTAACCACAAAAAATATTACGCAAATAATCATAAGCGTAACTACAATGGGATTCACAGCTGTATCATGCCCATAGGTCTGTGGTCCATGCATATAAAATTCTTTTCCATCCTCTGCTATGGCCGGATTATTGATATCTATACTTCCAACCTGCGCTACCCATACGACAAACTTCCACAACATTTCAGTGCCGCCATAAATCCAGACAGACGGCAAATTAAAAGTAAAGTTCTTCAAACAATTCAGTAATACATTCTTGTAATATAATGAGCCAATTAACTGACGTTGCCCTACTCCCGGCGAGGATATGGCTCCAAAGGTACTGATATTTCGTAACAATTCCGGCAGTAACAACATTGCCATCAGTACGCCTGATACTAATAAATAAGATACTATGGTCAGACACTTATCTTTCCTTTTAATGACAATAAGAAATAGCCAGAACGCAAACAATACCATACTGATACACACAGATGGTTTGGTAAGATATCCAAAGGCTATGCATACACTTAATGCAAGCACACGCTCCAGACATTCCCTATTCCAAATAATTTGCTTCTCCGAATCCAAAAATTCTAACAGAAGGTAAACAAAGCACAGCATCCATAATGTCGAAAAATTATCCACCTGCGTCGTTAATGCTTCTGCAAAAGCTATAGGAGTCGTATAATATAACACTGTAGCAAAAACACAATATCGCGGTGTACATGACAGCCTTTTTGCAATCACGTAAATTAAAATACCATTTGTTAAAAACGATACTGCTTGCAATAAATTGATAAAAATATCGCTTCCACCACACATGACATATACGTGAAGATTAACAAATGCTCCCAAAACAGGACTGGCTACCTGCCTGTCAATCGAAGTGGCATAATGGGCAACCGAGCCGTTTTGTTTCCAATGATACAGACGTGAAAGATGGTATGTCATGGAATCCCAATTATACGGAACTGTTCTTATTGCCAAAAAAAGAAGTCCTATTGCAAATACAACCAATAGAATAACTTCTTTTTTATGGAACACTTTCAGGCCTGCTGAAACAACACTTTTTGCAGAAAGCCTATTTGGAAATTTCCTAAATATCAATACCAGCAAAGCGATATCCAAAAACAGCCAGCAACACCATAATTTTCGAGTTGTAATTGCACAAAAACAGGACAAAATCTCTGTCATGCCATAGCAAATCAACGTCCACCAAATAACGGCATAAATATATCGTTCTACAGTCTCCTTGTTCGCTAACAGCGTATATAATAATACAAATGCTATGAACATAAATTACTCCTTGTCAATAAGGTTTTTCCTTACATTTATGTCAAATCATACCGGATGATTTAATCTGCTTTTCCATAATTGCTTGGAGCTCTTTTGCATCATGCTCTGTTTTGAAATACACGTTATTCCATTCGCAAATCATGGAAACCGCTTCTTCAATATGCCACATTGGCTTCCAATGAAACGTATTTTTCAGCTTACTGCAATCCAGCTTCAAAAAACCGGCTTCGTGAGGTCCATTGCTGTTAGACGCAATCCGATATTGGAATTTCTTTTCTTTAGCACCCAGCTGCTCCCATTTCTCAGCAAATAATTTCACGAGCTCACCTGTTGTAATACAATCACATTCATCCGGACCTACATTATAGTAGCCTGCATATTGACTATCCATCGCTTGCTTGTATGCAATCGTCAGATAAACAAATAAGGGCTCCAAAACATGCTGATACGGTCTCGTGCTGTTTGGGTTTCTGATTTCCATCACAGCAGCATTTTCAATTGCCCTGACTGCATCCGGAATGATTCTGTCCTTAGCAAAATCGCCGCCGCCAATTACATTACCTGCACGTGCCGTGGACACCGGAATACCCGCCTCCATAAAGAAGCTGTTAATATAGCTATGCGTAACCAGCTCAGAACAGCTTTTACTGTTGCTGTAGGGGTCATATCCATCCAATGCATCATCTTCACGATATCCCCATATCCATTCCCGGTTCTGATAGACTTTATCCGTAGTCACATTCAGAAAAGATTTTACGCATGAATGGGTTCTGACCGCTTCGCATATATTGACAGTTCCCATTACATTCGTTTCATAAGTATATCGGGGATTTAAATAGGATTCTCTGACTAAAGGCTGTGCTGCCATATGAATCACAACCTCAGGCTGATACATATCAAAAATCTTATTTAAATGGTCAAAATCACGGACATCTCCAATAACACTCACCATATCCCTGCCCATCTTCGTCATTTCAAAAAGGCTGGGGTTTGTTGGGGGCTCTAGTCCGTATCCGATCACCTTTGCTCCCATCATCTTTAATATTTTACAGAGCCATGTCCCCTTAAATCCGGTATGTCCTGTCACCAACACCACTCTATTTTTGTAAAATTGCTGCATGTCCATCTCTTTCATTTTCTTACCACCAAGTATGATACCTATTGTGTCATGACTGCTTCTTCTATCATTTGTATCATATAATCAATCATTTCATCTGTCATTCCGGGATATACGCCAATCCAAAAGCTATTTTCCATAATCCGGTCTGTATTTGTTAGTTCGCCAACGATTCTGTATCCTTCTCCGCTCTTTCGCATCTCGTCAAAACAGGGATGCTTTATCAGGTTTCCGGAAAACAGCATTCTTGTCTGAATATTCGCTTTCTCAAGTCTTTGAACCACTTTATTACGGTCAATTCCTTCCCTGCAAGTCATCAAAAACCCAAACCAACTGGGGTCTGCATTTTCGCAGGCTTCCGGAAGAATCAGTTTCTCGGAGAGATGTGCAAGTCCATTTTTTAATCTTGCAAAATTACTCTTACGCTTCTCCACAAATTGCGGAAACTTATCTAATTGCGCGCATCCGATTGCAGCCTGCATATCGGTAGCTTTCAGATTGTATCCAAAGTGAGAATAGACATATTTGTGATCATATCCAAGCGGCAGCTCTCCATACTGCTTATCAAACCGGTGTCCGCACAAATTATCACATCCCGACGGGCATACGCAATCGCGTCCCCAATCCCTGAAAGAACGGATGCATTTATTTAGTAAGGAATTATTAGTATAGACTGCACCGCCTTCTCCCATTGTCATATGATGCGGCGGATAAAAACTGGAGGTTCCTATATCACCAATTGTACCTGTATAATACTCCTTACCGTCCAACACATATTTTGACCCCAATGCGTCACAATTATCCTCAACCAACCACAGCCCATGAACATCGCAAAATTCTTTTACCGCTTTTAAGTCAAAAGGATTTCCTAATGTATGTGCTATCATCACTGCCTTTGTCCGATCTGATAAGGCTTGCTCCAACATTGTTACGTCAATATTGTATTGTCCTATTGTAACATCCACAAACACCGGCACAGCACCATATTGAATAATCGGAGTTACCGTTGTGGGAAATCCTGCAGCCACGGTAATGACCTCATCACCTCTTTTAATTGCTCTTTCGCCGAGCAGCGGAGATGTCAAAGCCATGAATGCAATCAGATTTGCAGAAGAACCGGAATTGACCAATGAACAGTATTTTACATTCAGGTATTCTGACAATCGCTTTTCAAATTCGTCGGTATATCTGCCCGATGTCAGCCAAAACTCTAACGAAGAATCTACAAGATTTACCATTTCCGCCTCATCATAAACACGGGCAGCATAGGAAATGCGGTCTCCCGGCTTAAATGCTTTAGGTTTATTGTGATATAATTTACAATATTCACTTACTCTATCTAATATTTCTTTACGCGCTTCCTGCTCTGTCATGTTTTCAAACATACTATTTTTCCTCCCAAACCTTCCAGGGTGCTTTGCCTGCATTCCACATTTTTTCTAATTTTCTTTTCTCATTCAAAGTATCCATGCATTGCCAAAAACCATTGTGGCGGTAGCTCATCAGTTCCCCACTGCCGGCAAGCTTTTCTAAAGGTTCTGCTTCCAAAATGGTACTGTCATCTTTTAAATAATCAAAAATTTTTGATTCAAAGACCATGTATCCCACATTAATCGGTGTACCATCTCCTGTTTTTTTCTCACGGAAGGAACGGACTGCTCCTATATCCGTAATATCAAGAACTCCCTTGTCCTGTTGAAGCACAACCGACGTGAGTGTTGCAATTTTTCCATGAGATTGATGATATGCCAATAAATCCTTAATATTGACATCACACACACCATCTCCATATGTCATCATAAATGTTTCACCATTTATATACGGCTCTATTCTCTTAATTCGTCCGCCTGTCATCGTTTCACGACCGGTATCTGCCACTGTAACCTTCCATGGCTCTGCCACGCCTCGGTGAATTGTCATTTCCCCATCCTTCGTGTAGTCAAAGGTAACATCGTTCGTATAAAGAAAATAGTTTGCAAACCATTCTTTGATATACTCCTGCTTGTACCCTGCACAAATAATGAACTCATTAAACCCATAGAAAGAATATTCTTTCATAATATGCCATAAAATTGGTTTTCCTCCGATTTCAACCATGGGCTTTGGCCGCATCTCACTCTCTTCTGATATTCGTGTACCGGCACCTCCGGCAAGAAGAACTACTTTCATTTTAATCCATGTTCCTTTCTGCTATCTATCCATGTAAGTGTTCTGGCAATTCCCTCTTCAAAAGAAATGCAAGGCATAAATCCCACATCCTGTTTCAGCTCACTGATATCCGCCTCCAAATGCATCACCTGCTTGGGAGAATACGCAATTTCTCCAAAACCAATTTTTGCACTTGGACTCACAACACTCTTTAATATGTTTATATACTCAGACAACGGTCTTCCGTCGCCACTTCCTATTACATAAGTCTTCCCATTTACTATATCACCATCCGCACAACCAAGCAAGTAAAACGCCTCTGCTGCATCCTCTGCAAAAAGGAAATCCCAGATTTGTTCTCCCTTGGTACACGAAACATGCTCTCCTTCCAATAATTTTTTAATCATACCGGACACCAACGTATTCTCACCATCATATGGACCATACACACTTAGTATTCTTGTCCATACATGTTCTATATTAAGCTCTTCACACTTTAAACGGCTCATATTTCCGGCACAAAGCTTGGCTATTCCATATCCGTTTTCCGGAAAAGCAGGCGTTTTGGGTGTTAAAGGGAAGTTGCATCTGCCATATTCCGCCTGCGAACCTGCTCCGATAAATCTCTTGCATCCCAGCTCATTCGCAACCCTGACAGCCTCTATGGTATATTGAATATTTTTGATCTGCCCTTCCACATTATTACGCGCATTTCCAAAGGTCCCATCCCATGCGAAATGATAAAACACAGCGCTTTTTGTATCGATTCCTTTATATGTAATCATTGCAGGTAACTTACATAACTCATCTAAATCGCACTCCATAATACAAACAAGCGGATGATTTGGAATCGAATCTATCCGCTTAGAATTTTTATGACACACTACTACTACTTCTGTTTCTTCTTTAATCAGTTTTTGAATTAGCGCTATTCCTATCGCACCGGTCGCTCCTGTAATAATTGCTTTTTGCACTTTCAAACAACTCCTTATATTGTTTTCCCACTACTTCATATGAAAATTGTTGCGCTTTTTTATATGCTGCCTGTCCCAGCTCCTCTGAATGGCTAATACAATAGCTGATTCCCTGCGCCAAATCCTCCGAATTGTATAATTCAGCCAAGTATCCATTCTTTTTATGCTCAATTTGGTCCAAAAGCCCTCCTATGCCAAAGGCTGTAACCGGAATTCCGCATGCCAAAGCCTCACAGCAGGTAAAGCCAAAGGATTCCTGTATAGACGGTGTCACCATAACATCTGCCGCGCTATATATTTCAGACATTTCGTCTTCATTTTCAATGTATCCTACGGTTTGATAATTCTGCCTAATTCCCTGTAATGTCTTGTCACTTGTTCTACCGAAAATCAAAAGGAAAACATCTTTGTCATCCAAGTACTCAAGTGCTTTTAGAAGATAGGAAAAGCCTTTATTTTTATCCTCTGTGCCTGCATTATCTGCACCAAACAAAACGATCTTTTTGTCTAATGGTAATTGCAGCTTTCTTTTTACTTGTTCCTTATCCCTTGGGTAATATACTTTCGTATTAATGCAGTTAGGAATATAGTAAATCATTTGTTTTTTTAAAAGATGGCTGTCTTGAACATTTTTCACACTACATCTGCTTGGTCCAATGACATAAAAATTAAATTGGTTATATACTTCCTGCTTGTCCTTAAAATTTTTACTGCTAACACTTTTTCCCCATTTATTCACTACTAATGGGCATTCTTTACATGTTTCCTGATATCTGCCGCAATACATATCACAATGACATCCCCCGGTATACGGCCACATGTCATGCATAATCCATATTACCGGTTTTCCTAATGCTAAAATTTTTCTTATCGATTTAGGCGATAGGAAAGAATTAACCCAATGCAAAACAATAATGTCTGCTTCCTTCAGGCTGGGATGCCCGGATATATCGCTTCCCAAAGCTTCACGGATAATGATTCCGTTTCGGCTAAGCAATAAATTGATACAATTTTTCAGCTTTGAACTTACTCGTTTTGGAAAAGAATCTAAATATTCAATACCTTCCGTGCTTTTCTTTGTCTTATTGCGAAAAAGAATGGTTGAATCAACGTTTTGTTGTTGTAAGCTTTCCCTGATTCGTTGGGCAGCTTTATAAGCACCACCCACATCTATGGTTGTAATATGGAGAATTTTAGTATCCATCAATTGTTTTCCTTTTACAAATAATTATTTACCGCGTTTGAAAGTTTTCTTGATACACCGCTAATAATTTTTTTTATAAAATATGACACAAAAACTGTAAGTATAATACCTGCCAAACTACTAATTAAAGTGATATATGCATAGCTCATTTTCGTATGTGAATACATATAATAAAAACACCAACAGGTAAAACTGCATAATATCACAAAATGGTACATATAAAGATACATAGATATATTTCCAAAAAAAACTAATATTGGGGATTTCAATATCTTTTTTAATATGCTACTATTCAATACAATTATCAAAAGCGTTCCTGCCGATATCGTTCTAAATATCTCACCAATATTAATTCCCCATTCTCCAGAAATAATAATTTCTGATGGAATATACTTCCATATAGGCAAAAAACTACCTAATAATATAGAAATGATAACATAAAAAAAAGCTTTTAATCTTGTAATATATATTCCTTCTAAATACATATCCGAAATAAGCAATCCTACCAAAAAAGCAAATAATGGCTGATAAAACAAATTAACAATTATAGAAAAAAATAGATAAACTCTTTTCTTTTTTTTCGAATCTGCTGTTCCCCACAATAATAAAACCAATGCTGACATACAAATTCCAAATACTTCTGCCTTTATTGTCCAAAGTACAGGATTATATTTACCAGTTCCCCAAAAAAACACTCCCATAATTCCATCAATGATACACATCCTCAATGATGGTTCAAATTGATAAAATCCTTCAAGCCACTCCGATCTAGTCCAACAAGCAACATCGTCATTAAAAAAAGCATTATTTACTTGGCAAACATATGCTAATAACATGCTTAGTGTAATAGGGATAACTAATTTACAATAGCGATTTATAATGCGTTTCTTTAACACCTCGATATTCTTTTTTTCATAATATGAATATCCAATTAAAAATCCACTAATGCACCAAAATAGATTTACCATTAAAGATCCATTCATAAAAAAATAGAGTGGTGTTCTATGTATAAATTTCTCTAAATACGGAAAATGGGCTAATTGATACTCAGCATTCCATATTGCCGGAAAAAAAGTTATTGTATAATGACTTGACAATACAATTAATGCTGCCATACCCTTTAGCCCTGTTATTTCTTTTAGATCTCGATTTGAATTCACTATATTTTGCCCCTCTTATTCTTCTGAAACACTTATCTATATAGTTTTCTCTACCTCTTATCAATATTTTGCCTACATATCACACATATCTTTCCACATTTTATGATACATATTCCACTCTTTATTTACCAATCCATTCCAAAATTTAGGTTGCCCATAAGCATGCAGTATTTTCGTTTTGTCTGTCATATCATTGGGATGCATACAATAAATTTCCATATCTAACTCTGTATAATCCAACTTATAGTGCTGCACTAACATTGTAAAGACACATTGCTCAGGCAAATATAAATGCTTAATGTATTTTTTTGCACATTTATAACACCATTCATAGTACTCCATATAGTTATGCAAATTTCTGTTCATAACAATCAAAGGTGCACATATGCTACATCCATCCAATGCATACCCATTCATATCTGCCTTGTATATCGATTTATAAAACATATCCGACAACATAACATCATAATTAGCTATGAATGATATTCCCTTTGTTGTATCCAATATTTCTGCAATAGAATCTTTTATAAGCACATCATAATCTGTCCACACAACTGTTTCATAATCCTGAAGCAAATTAAATAATTCAAATTTGCAAAAAACCATTGGTGAAAAATAACGAATGGTCCTATTCATCCACAACTTAATCCAATTTATTGGACACTTATATTCTATAAATCTAATTGGCATTATTTGTTGCATTAATTTCTTCTTAGAATCAGATATTCCATCATGAAATATGATTAGTTCATCAATCCAACTTAAATTTGTTTCTCTCAAATTGAGTGCTAATACTGCCATTGCATCAGCATCTTCTTTTGTTCCTCCTGTTACAATTGCTTTAGCCATTTTTCTCCCTCAACACTTCATGAATGATCTGTAAATAAGTCATACCTAATTTTTCATCCGGCTCTAAATAAGCGCCCTCCCCCCATTCATTCCATGCCGTAATATATAAATATTCATTTCCCATTTTTTCTGTCTTTTCGATTTGTTTTTTCAAACAGCGTTTAAAGTATTCCGGCCTATTGTTACAATATACAGTTCCTCCTAATTGGCGTCTTGGCGTATCATCATAGTCAGAAAATATGCCCAAATAAGTTTTCTTGACATTATTTTCTTCGTCTTTCTCAATCAGATTATATATTGCTTGGCTGGAACGTTTATCTGGAAAAAAAGAAGTCCCACAATATTTATTCACTCTTTTCAATATTCCAGCTCGAATAACAGAACTTCGAATACTCCATGTTCTATAATATTTATCATACACATGATTTGGTTCATAATTATAATACGCATCTATCCCATTTTTATCATTGTTTCTGTTCCCCAAATCACCAGATATTAAATATATTCCATCAAACCCCTGTTCTATTGCCAATTTGTCCCAACATTTTTTCATTTCATCAAGACAGGCAATATCTGATGTCCTATAAATGTGGAATATCGGCTTATTATCAATCTTCATATATCTTGTATCTCTGAAAAAGGGCAACAAGTCGTTAAAATGTTGCTCCCACATATGAATATTCCCATAATCCTGCTCAATCAATATCTCTTGCTCGACAGCATGTTTATACCAAGTTCGTTTCCAAGATGTACTGTCCCAGCAAAATGAATAGTTTATGTCAATCTCTGCATGATTAAGAAGAATTTCTGCCGGTTTATTTAATATTTTTTTCCCTGCAAACCAATAATGATAAATACAAAATCCATATACCCCGTGTTCTTTTGCAATTTCTGCTTGCCATTTCCACGTAGCAGCATTTGTTTCTGATAAATCATAATAATTATTATTAAATGGAATTCTAGGTTGATTGTGTTTTTCAAATAATGGTATAGCATTCTTTGCAGCCATCCAATCGGTATATCCCTTCCCCCACCATTCATTATTATATTCGGTTTCATGAAACTGTGGAAGATAAAAAGCAATAATTTTCATACCTATATCCTTATTTATTAAAAATACTTTTATTTATATTTAATCCTAATATTTTCTTGATACGAACAATCAACCCATGTCTATTATTTTTTGTAAAATACTCTCTGTCAAATTCTTTATTCCACTCCACTTTATCCATATGCTGAATTGGAAAACTTACCGGGCAAACTTCTTGCTTCATCCATTTGGGTGCATTCTTTGTATGTGTAGATTCCTCTTGAAATCCTATATTGAAAACATGACTTTTTGCAGGCACTACATTCAATTTACCATTCAAAATACCTGCATACATTAATTGATAGTCCCAAGTATCAAATTTATGCTCATATAATTCATCAAACTCTGCTGTGTATACCCAATATGCTTCCTGTGGGAATACTGATTTCCATATTTTATTTTTGCGATTTTCCGGCCAACTTTTTATATTGAAATCATAATATTCCCAAGATCTTCTCCAAGTCGCCCACCCCCATATAAACGGGATTTTGGAAAATGAATATGATTTATTCATAGAATAACAACTACTCATAGGATTATTGCCACTTATCATCATCACATCATCATTATCTTTATAATAATTCAACATTTCTTGGCAATACCTAAAAAAAGTTGGTTCTGGCACGCAATCATCTTCCAAAATAATAGCCTGTTCTTCCTGCTCAAACACCCATGTTAATCCACTAGAAATACGTTTTCCACATCCCATGTTATGAACCGCATAATTCTTTTTTACTTCACATGGCCAGTCTATATTATCTTCTATATAGGTTCGTACATTTTCAACCTTTTCTTTTTCCCCTGATCTGTTGTCCCTCGCCGCATCTGCTACAATATAGAGCTTTTCCGGACGGGCTTTTCTAATTTCTTCAAATACTTTTTTAGTTGTATCCAATCTGCTAAAAACGCAAAAAACAACGGGGGTAGTTAATCTATAATCCATCTTTTCATCCTATATCACTGTCTTAAAATATTCAATCGTTTTTATTAATCCATCTTCTAATGCAACTGTCGGTTGCCAATTTAGTTCTTTTTTTGCCAAATCAATAACAGGTTTTCTTTGCATTGGATCATCTTGTGGTAATGGCTTATATATAATCTGAGACTTACTTTCTGTCAGTTCAATAACTTTCTGCGCTAGTTCAAGCATTGTAAATTCACCTGGATTTCCAATATTGCAAGGACCTGTAAATCCCTCACGGCTATCCATCAATGCCATCATACCATTAATCAAATCATCAACGTAGCAAAAACTTCTTGTTTGCATTCCATCTCCATAAATAGTTATATCCTGATTTTTCAATGCCTGAACAATAAAATTTGATACTACTCGTCCATCATTTTTACTCATTCGAGGACCATAGGTATTGAAAATACGGATTACCTTAATATCCACCTTGTGTTGTCTATAATAATCAAAACACAAAGTTTCTGCCATACGTTTCCCTTCATCATAACATGAACGAATCCCAATAGGATTTACGCACCCTCTATATTCTTCAGGTTGAGGATGAATTTCTGGATCACCATAAACTTCTGATGTAGATGCCTGTAATATCCTTGCCCCTACCCTTTTTGCTAATCCTAACATATTTAATGTTCCTATGACATTTGTTTTTCCTGTTTTAATTGGATCATGCTGATAATGAACCGGACTAGCCGGACAAGCTAAATTGTATATTTTATCAACCTCAACATACAATGGTTCTGTTATATCATGCCTTATACATTCAAAGTACGGATGTCCCAACAAATGTCTTATATTATTTTTGTTTCCCGTAAAATAGTTATCTACGCAAATAACATCATTGCCTTTCTCAATTAATCTGTCACATAAATGGGAGCCTAAAAAGCCAGCTCCTCCAGTTACCAATACTCTCTCCATATCTAACTCCTTATACAAGCATTTTAAAAACAAAGAAATATTCAAGCCTCCAACCATGTAAAGCAAACACGGTTAATGCATTTGTCTTTGCTTTCATCTCATTTTCTCAATCCACCAAGCTTTGATATAATTCACTTTCCCAAAAATCTTCAGTTAACTCTTTTTTTATATAATCTATATTTTTCTCTATTAGTTCCTTAGTCAACTTATTGTAATCAATTTTCATTAATTTGTCTATTATTTCTTGTTCAAACCTATATTTAATCACTTTTCCATTTGCATAAATTGCATAGGGTGGAACATCCTTGGTAACAACAGTACCTGCACCGATTATCGCGCCTCTATGTATTGTTACTCCCGATAAAATTGTACAATTCATTCCAATCCAAACATCATCTTCTATCACTATAGGTCCTTTTGTAGAATTATGTTCTTTTTTATTTATGACATATTCATCAAACGGGAATGTAGAAAACCTTTTATAATTATGTTCCGCAAACACAAAATGAACATTCTCTGCAATTGAGCAAAAACTTCCTATTTGCAGATGCTCTGCTTCATTTTCGTAAATATGAGCATTAATCATTCCGTAAGAAAAGTTTCCAATCGTAACCTTATCCATATCAAAATAACTTTGTATTTCACAGTGATTATGCTTATTTTTACAATGCCATCTTTTTAACTGTTTTCTCCACTTAATTTTACTTCTCATCCATCTGATTATCATTTTTTCGCCTTCACTTCGTTTTCGAGTTTGTAAAAACCGTAAACCATTTCGATAATTCATCACTACGGTAACGCAACTAACACCATATCCATTGCTAATAATCACTACATAATTTGCAAATATTCAACCAAAAAGGAAATTATCCTATTTTACTTCTGTAATATTCTATGGTCTTCCTGATTCCCTCTTCAAAAGAAATCTCCGGTATAAATCCTGTATCCTTTGTTAAATCATATATGCTCACACAGGAACTAAATACCTTATCTGATAATTCCGGTTTTACGCCTATTCCTAATTCCTGATTTGGATTTATAATATCGCGTATCGTCATGATATAGTCTTTTAAGGGCTTAAATACACCACTTCCGATAGCATATGTTTTTCCCGCATAACCTTTTTCTCCAATGTAGCGAAGCGCCCTTACTACTTCTTTCACATACAGGAAATCCCACATTTGTGTCAAATACCCATATTCCGGAATATCGCCTCTTAACAAAGATAGTATGGTATATGTTATGATATTATTATCTCTGCGGCCTTCTCCAAACGTACTGGGAAGCACTGTCCATATAAATTGCATTTTCAAAAGACGCGCTCGCGTCTCTAACAGGTAATGAACCGCTGTTTTTGCCGCACCATACATATCGTTCGGTGTCTGTTTTGCATTTACATCCATGATACTCTCACAAAATGAATATTCTGCCACTGTACCAATTCCGATAAATTTTTCTGCACCAATCTCATATGCATAGTCTAACATTTCCATGGAAAATGAAATATTGTTCATCTGGAGCCTGCAATCATTTTTATCTTGGGTAGCAACACCGCCCCAGCCCAAATGATAGAACGCATCAATTGGTTCTTTTTGTTCTTTTAATCTTTCGTATTCCTCAGAATAATATACAACAACATCTACACCTTCCCTAGGGGCAACACTGCATCGAGCGGCGTCTCGTACTAATATAATTACTTTTATCGATTGTTCTAACATTTCTTCTACCAGCCATGAGCCGATAAAACCGGTTCCTCCGGTAATGACTACTTTTTGCATATATTATCCTCTTAGCAGATTACTCTGCATCCGCACTATTACGTTTCATATTAATTCTTCTGTCTTCTACTACAACCGGATGCTGCATTGTCCGTATATTAATATTGGCAATATATTCGCCCAAAAATCCAAGAAAAAATATCTGCACACCACCTACAAAGAAAATGCCGATAATGATTGCAGCAGTACCAACATCAAAATAGTTCCAATCAACCAATTTTAAAACAAGTGTCACGATTGCAAGCAAAAAACAAATTGCCGAAAGTCCCATTCCAAGAAAAGTCGCCATTCTCAAAACTGCCTTCGACGACGAGGTCAGTCCCAGCATTGCTACATCATAATAACGCATAAAGTTAAAACTGGTTTTTCCTTTTTCACGTTTGTTCTGTTCGTACTCTACTTCTGCTCTTTCATACCCGATTTCGGCTACCAGTCCGCGAAGATATGGTAATGGGTCATTTAATTTGCGTAATTCTTTTACAAAAGAAGCGTCATATAAACCGAATCCATCAAAATGCTCTATATGTTCGGTCTCTGATATCTTTGTCAAAAGCTTATAGTAGATGCTTCTGACAAAATACATTATTTTGCTTTCTCTGCTCTTAGATTTAATTCCGACAACTATTCTGTGTCCCTTTTCCCATTCTTCTACCATCCTGGGAATTACTTCCGGCGGATCCTGCATATCCGCATACATTAAGACTGCAGCATCTCCTTCTGCCTGCGTCAATCCATAAAAGGAAGATTTGGAGAAACCAAAATTAGTTGCATTAAAAATGGCTTGAACCCGTTTGTCTTTTTGGGTTAATTCCTCAATCAACTTGCGCGTTGAATCTTTTGAAGCATTGTCTATGAACAATAATTCCATCTCATACTCTTTTAATTGAGTTTGAAACAGTTCATTCACTCTTTCATATATATTTTGGATATTTAATTCTTCGTTATAAGTAGGTACTACAATCGTTATTGTCTTCATACACACTCTCTATTTCTGTCCATGCAAAAAATCATATATTTTGCATTTAATAACTGTTTTTTTATATTCACTGCTCGAAATAAGATTATGTTTTTTTCTTACTTTCAGCAAATCATAATAAGCTTTGGAAGAGGCACACATTCCTCCTGTGGAAAAGTTAGCAATCACTCTATAAACAGGTGTAAACACAACTCTTTTGTCCTGTATCATTCTCAGCATAAAATCATAATCAGCTGCACTGATAAATTGCGTATTATAGACTCCCAAATCATCATATAACTGCTTGGTAATAAAACACGCCGGATGACCAATCATGCTCTCTTGTAAAAAAAGATGAGAATTAATGCTTATGCTTTTCTCAACTCCATTATGAAGCGTACGAATTGCACCATATAATATCTGATATGGCTGCTCAGACATAGTCTCTACCATCTGCTCTACAGCATCTGTTTCATAAAAGTCATCACTGTTAATGATACCGATTAATTGACCTGAAGCCATGCGTATCCCTTTATTCATCGCATCATAGATTCCATGATCAGGTTCCGATATCCATTTCATTCTCCCATCAAATTGGGATTCATACTCTTTAATAATATTGACAGTTCCATCTGTAGAATTGCCATCTATTATAATATACTCATAACCTTTATATGACTGGTTTAAAACGCTTTCAATTGTCTTTTTAATTGTTTTCTCACTATTATAACTGACGGTAATAATTGAACACACAATATCTTTCATTTGCCCAAATCACATTCTCTTTCTTCTTGCTATATACTTTATGGGGAATAAAACCAAATACCAAAATGGAAAATACTCCTTAAGACTCCTATCGTCTTCTTTTCTCATTAAGTCTAAATTCTCATGTTGGGAGCTGATTCCCTCCACATTTTCCACTACACTGACATTTCGGTTAACATAGTGCATAGAACAATGCTTTTTCTTTGCTCGAAGCAGAAAATTGTAATCTGCTGTAATTTTATACGACTCATCAAACCCTAATTGCCGCATGATTGATGTTTTAGTAAATATGACCTGATGAGATACCATCTTTCCTTGCAGAAGCAACCACATCACTTTATATTTGCCCGGATATCTTTCTAATACTTCTCCATACTGCTTTTGGCGAATCACATTACCATATACTATGTCCGCACATAACTCTTTGGATATTTCTTTTATAACCTTATTATCACATAAAAAATCGCCACTATTCAAAAACAGAATATAATCTCCCGTCGCCATATTCACGCCTTTATTCATAGCGTGATACAAACCGTTATCTTCTTCAGATACAATACGTATATGTGGAATCGTTTCGTATCTGCGGACAATATCCATGGTACCGTCTGTTGATTTGCCATCAATAATCAGATACTCTATATTGGGGTAATTTTGTGAAATGACGGATTCTATCGTCCTTTCAATTGTCTTTTCTGCATTATAGCAAACTGTTACAATTGTAATTTTCAAATCGCTATCTCCCTGTGAGCTTGTATATTCCATGATAAATACCCATAAACAGATAAGGAAAATAAACATACATGGCAATACATACTTTCATATAAAACGGCGTATATCTGTTTTTCAATATGCTGGATAAATCATCTTTTAGTTCTTGCCGCAAAACATTCATGGCGTTTTTATCTATGGTCCAAGTTCTACTCATCGCTGTTGCAACAGCCATCTCATACTCTGCAAAAAATCCGTTTACTTCCGAGGCTTCTGCTATATTTTGATTCAGCAAATGCTCTTTAACCTTAATATAATTTAACAACGAACTATAATGCCTTGCACTATACCCGGAATGTGAAATGCTGTCTTGATTCCAATAATATAAATACAATTCATCTTTAATAATTCTTACCCTGTCGGTCTGCTGAAGCAAGTACAAAACAATAGACACATCTTCCCCAATCACAGATTCCTTTAAATACTCATATCCTTGAAGAAGCTCTTTCTTAAATAGTTTTGTTCCGTAAGAACTATTAATATATCTTGTAGCAAAATAATGATGAAGGTTTTCCTTAACAGAATAGCAATCAATATATTCCTTTTTCAGCTTGCTATTCGTCATCTTCTGATTTGTATCATCTACCCTTGCCATTTGACAGCAGAGAATATCTGCATTAGCCACTTTCATATGTTCATACAGTGTCTGTAGCATGTTACTTTCAATATAATCGTCTGCATCAACAAACATGAGTAGAGCTCCGCCAGCTTCTTCAATTCCTTTTTTTCGGGCGTAGTCAGGCCCTGCATTATTCTGATAAAAATATGAAATACGCCGATCCTTTTTCACATATTCCTGACATATCTGCGCAGTTGCATCACTCGAGCCATCATCAATAAGAATAATCTCTAGTTCGGAATAGGTCTGTCCTAAAATACTATCAATACAGCGCGAAACATACTTTTCCACATTGTACAAAGGAACGATGACAGAAATCTTTTCTTGCTTATTTTCCATCTTCACTATCTTCCGTAAAATTAATTCTTTTTTCTTCCACCACTACCGGTCTGTTAATTACACGTGTATTAATATTTAAAATATATTCTCCCAATATCCCAATAAAAAATAGCTGCAACGAGCCTAATACAAATATACCAATCGTTGCCGGTGCATTACCTGCCTGAAACTCATTCCAGTTGGCAATCTTTAAAACCAAATAGATTAGAGCAATCAGCATACTGATGCCTGCAGAGACAAACCCCAATAATGTCGCTAAGCGTAAGCCTATCTTTGTATAGGATGTAATACTCAGCATAGCCGCATCATATAAAGTATAAAAATTATTATGGGTCTTACCTGCCCTTCTTTTAGGCTGCTCATATTCAATCTCAATCATATTAAATCCACTTCCGTATTCCGCTACAATACCACGCAGAAACGGAATCGGATCATTCAATTCTCTGAGTATTGATATAAATGTTTTATCATATAACCCAAATCCGGTAAAATGCTCTATTAGCTTTACACTGGACATGCTTTTAATCATTTTGTAATACATGGTCCGCAAAAAGTAAATGAATCCGCTTTCCTTGCTGGAGGTCTTGACACAACTAACAATACGATGCCCTTTTTCCCAATTTTCCACCAATACCGGGATCATTTCTACCGGATCCTGGAAATCACAACTCATGCATATGGTGCAATCCCCGGTTGTCTGGCAAAGGCCATGAAAAGGAGAATTAAATTGTCCAAAATTTGTTACATTGAAAATGGCTTTAATATGCTTGTCCTTGGCGCATATTCGTTCTAATACATCCCGGGTGCCGTCTTCAGAACAATTGTCAATAAACAAGATCTCATATTCGTAGTTGGATAAAGCTTCATTCATTACGTTGGCAACTGTTAAAGCCATTAACTCTACATTCTCCACTTCATTATAACACGGAATCATGATGCTAATCTTCTGACTGTTCATATACATCCCCCGAAATTTTAATCATCAATACATTATCTATAATCTTCAAACTACCTTTTGCCGGATAAACAGGCATCTGCGCAAACTCCTCTGTTTGAATTAAGTCTTTCAATATGGCATTATCGACAATCTGCAAATCGTAACCATGATAGTGCTTGCACATGTCTGCGATATCATTTATCCTTTTTACGAAGCTATGAGGTTCTGTTCCTATCATACCATTTAAATAATCAAAATGTGCCATCTCATCCGGATAGTTTTCCTGCATGATTGTGATATGATCATTATATCCCGGATTTTCATTCACAATTGCTACCGGCATGTCCGGAGAATACCCTTCTGTTTCTTCAATACGCTGTAGCATGCGCAATGTGTAAGAATAAGTTGCCTCATAATTCAGCTGTTGTCTGAAATAGATTTCATTTCCTAAAATATATCCCTTGTATGCGACTCCGCCAATCATAAGTACAATCAAAAAAGAAAGAAGCTTCCAATAACCGGAATTTCTTTTCTCCGTTTGCAAATTTGTTTTTTCAACTAAAACCAAGCATAATAGATAAGGAATTGTAAATGCGTATTTCATTAATACGTGTGTCTCATTCTGGCTTACCACTGAAATCAGATTAGATGCCAAGGGAATACAGCAAATAAGACCTGCAAGAATGAACCAATTCCCTTTTCTTTTCTTTATCGGATATCTTACTAACATCCATACACATGAGGCAGTTAAGCAGAGATTAGCAACAATCATGAGGATAGAATCTGTAAATCCGCCTTTTAAATAAAAGAACTTCACAAACTCATAATAAGACACTATGGTAACATAGATGAGTCTTTTCAGGCTGCCAAAATTCCCCATGTTACTGATTCCCTGGTATCCTGTTGCCCCATATCCGCTTCCTCTTTGGACAATTATATTAATCAGCAAATACAGTACCAGTGAAACTGCCAGCAAAATTAAAGTTCCGCATACTTCCAATAAATACGTTTTCAGCTCTTTATCTTCTTCCAAAAACTTCAGCAACAAATATACAAACAGTAATCCTATCCCAAAACACCAGAATGCCTGATAGCAGCCACAGGATAATGTCAGGCAAACTATTCCCAGCATCTTTTGAACCCTACATTCCCCTACAAGCAGCCAAACTCCCCAAGCTGCCAAAAACAAACTAATGAAATAAACGTCCGCGATATAATTATACAGAAATATATTAGCAAGCACCGGGAACGTACACAGTATAACGCACAACAAGATTGTAATAATCTTTTTTTGCACTCTAAATAGTGCCGAAACTACTACACAGGTTCCCGCAAATGCCACTAACGAAATCATGCCGATAACATAAGGAATACTTGCCGAGCTCCCGCTGACATAATCAAATAATACAGCCGCCCATCTTCCATGCTGGATTTTCGCTTCGTGGGTATCTCCGATTAATAGTCTGTTTACATCATCATGATTTACTATTTTGTTTGTAAAAACATAAAAATGAGCCACAATCATGGCAATGATTGCAGTGAAAAACGCTACCCTTTGCTGAGACTTTATTTCCGGGAAAATAACTGTGCCTACCTGATTTTGTTTTACCACTGTTTCATCTATATTGTTCACTTTATTCTTCCCTCGATTTCTCTTTCTGCTTTTAAATATCGTTTGCCATGTTATGATTTATTTCTACATAGTAAATATCCCATGACCAAATATCATCTGTCCTTAAATCCCAATAATTCTTAACGGAAATCGTATTGGAATCAACCCCTAACAGGGAAAGAAATCCATCTATTGTCAGTGGTTCTCTGTTATATTTATTACGGATAGAAACAACGCAGCTTTCTTGTTGCTTAAGACGGGCGATAAGCTCGTTCCACGAATCAGTTTGTCCCATGCTGGCACTATCAATCACATAGCACCCGGTATCCCATCCGAGCTGGGTATAAATCTCCTGAATCCCATGACCAAATGCAAAAGTATCTTCCGGTACCACGCTGCGAATCTCCTGAATAGCTTCCTCTTCCCTGCTCTTATCATAATATCCTTCTGCTATCCTTGTGCCTAATCGGAAATCTCCCTGCCATATGGTACACAGCACCAGACTGGAAAGAATTGCAATTACAATTTTTTGGTAAGGAACAATA
>JAFQAU010000256.1 GCA_017399885.1 Lachnospiraceae bacterium | reverse complement strand
GTCAGCCAAGCACCACAGACACGTCGATTTCGCCCATTTTGCTCCGTCGCCTATTAGCAAATGTTTCCGCAAACTCGCTACGCTCAAACAGTGCTCCAACATTTGCGCTTACTCACAAAATTGGGCAAAAATCTCCTATCATCTGCTTATGTTTGTCTGGAACGGACACCATCTGCAAATTGTTATCTTATTGTTGTGCAATTTAGGTTATGTGCTTTTGACACCCTAACCCTATAAATCAAAAAAATGTGTTTCAAATTCATTTGCAGGCATTGGCTTCCCATATAAATAACCTTGTAACTTATCTGCATTCAAAAACATCAAAAATTCCATCTGTTGCTTCGTCTCCACTCCTTCTACAACTACTTCCATATTGACACTATGTGCCAACTCAGTAATCGCACTCAACAAGCTAGGATTAAAGTTTTCTGTTCCATAACCTGATACAAAGCTTCTATCAATTTTTACATAATTTAGAGGCATCTCCATAATGTGATTCAATGATGAGTATCCTGTACCAAAATCATCCAATGCAATACTGAAACCATTTTCTCTAAGTTGACGCAATACCGTCTTCATTAAGACCATATCTTCTACTGCAAGACTTTCTGTTACCTCCAAAATTATGTTATTTGTATTAACACCTGTTATTCTTGCAATTTCTAAAATCCTCTCTACAATATTAGGCTGTACCAATTGTACCACCGATAAATTAATAGCCACCTTAAAGTCAGGATTCCATGTTTCATTCCATTTCTTACAGGTTAAAAAACTTTCTTTTAACACATATTCTCCTAATGGCACAATCAACCCCAAATACTCTGATAGAGATATAAAATTAACTGGTGATATAAATCCTAATTCAGGACTATACCAACGAACAAGAGCCTCTGCAGTGATTACCTCCTTTGTACTGGTACGTACAATTGGCTGGTAATATACTTCAAACTCTAAACAACCCTTCGTTATAGCCTTTCGCAAATAATTCTCATAATTCACCCGTTCTATAGATGAGTTTAGAACTGATTTCTTATAATGCCTTATACGATTCTTTCCTTTTCTTTTAGCCTCATATACTGCTGCCTCTGCAAATTTTAACAATTCCTTAGGTTGTACACTGTCTTTTGGATATTGAGCAATTCCCACACTTACCGTACAAAAACATTCCTTATCTCTTAATTTCCAACTTGTTTGAAATAAACGCAAGCACTGTTGAATCACATCTTCTACCTTTTTAGCATATTCACCACGGATAAATACTAAAAATTCATCTCCATCTACTCTGTAGCAATAATTCTCTACCATAGGAATATCATTCAATGCTTTTGAAATCCTTTGAAGCAATAAATCTCCATATTCCGTTCCAAATGCTTCATTTACATGGCGAAAATCATCCAGTTCCAATATCATGACAAATCCCTTTTTTTTATTTGTTAGGGCAATTTCTATCTGTTTTTCCGCATCTATCTCGTATTTTAAACGATTAGGTAACCCTGTAAGAAAATCCAAATAAGTTTCTCTACGCATCATTACCTGAGCTTTTGGTGGTTTTAGTCCATTTTCTGATTTATTCCTAATTACTACTCTTAGAAACCTTTCTCCCGAAAAAAACTCCCTTCCTATGGTGGTCGCATCGACCCACTGTTCAATTCCCTCTAAGGAACAAATTCGATATTTTTGGACAATCTGCCTTTCTTTCACACTTAGTCCATCCTTCAATTCTTGTGTTACCCGTTCTCTATCGTCCGGATGTACTATATCTAACCATGATATTTTTTTCTCTAATACATTCTCCATAGTAACCCCTAATTTGGAAACATTAGGAGTTGCATAAACTAACGGTAATCCTTCTTTTTCTTCTAATCCAATAATTAAGATATCCTGATCTACCACGCACTCTCGCAAAATAGCATTTTCACATGTCAAATCCCCAAATATATTCATATAGTCATTTTCTGTTAAAATTGGCATATATACCATAAGCATTCCTTGATATTCACCATCCGGCAAATATAATGGAATACGATTCATTTTGACTAAATTAGATTCTTCTCCTAAAAAGTTCATCTGTTCTACTTTTCCACATACAGAAACCTTCTCTTTTATAGCCTGCATTTCCATTTGACGGTATTCTTCTATGTAAGCTTGTTCCTTTAAAGAAAACGTTTCCTTCTTATCTTTACATTTTAAATAGGAGTCTATATCTTCTTTAGCCCTATTATTACAGGATATATATTCTTCCCCATTTTCTTTCCATACCAACCTTGGAAGTAGTCGTTCCATATCCACTCGAAAGGGTTGCTTATAGCTTTGCTCAAAGAACATGATAACTATATGCTCATCCCCATTCTCAATTACATTTATCTCAATGTCTAACTCCTTTAACTCCTCATTTACAATGATCTCTTTTTGAACGAAAAATTCTTTCTTTCCTTCTATTACCTCTTGCGGAAGTTTCAGTTTTTTATGGTCTGCCCACAATAAATTTATATTTTGGCAACCACTTCCTTGTATTGCATTTTTTCCTAATCTATTAAAAGCGATTACTTTACCTGTTTCATAAATGTATACCCCACCTGGAAACTCTATATTTTCTATCATCTCCGCAAATTGCTTCTGTACATTAACCTTCACACTTGCTTCCCCCTCTAAAATATCCATTATTAGTAACAGTTTAGCCAATAACTAGCTGTCACTGCTATTGTTTATATAAAAATTCTACCACTTATCCAACTCCTCAAATTACTTTCCTTTAATCAAACAACTAAATTAATTATACCAAAAACATCCCCCCTAGGCAATATGAACAAAGTGGACAAGTCCACATCGACTCCCTAAATCCCTCATTCATGAGGGACTTGCTCCACTTTGTGTGCCAGATGCGTGTTGCATGCCTTTTGCAACAATATTCCTTACGCATCTGTGCACATCCTCGCGGAGCGTTTTGCTTTATATGACGAACTTTCCTATAAAGGAACAAAGTGGACAAGTCCACTTCAACTCCCTAAATCCCTCATTCATGAGGGACTTGCTCCACTTTGTGTGCCAGATGCGTGTTGCATGCCTTTTGCAACAATATTCCTTACGCATCT
>JAFQAU010000255.1 GCA_017399885.1 Lachnospiraceae bacterium | reverse complement strand
CAAAATGGGCGAAATCGACGTGTCTGTGGTGCTTGGCTGACACGGACACCGTCTACAAATCGTAGCCTTAAATTGTGCAATTTGACAAGTGCTAAAAAAAATACAAGCTTTTGACACCCTAATCTTTATAGGGAAGTTCGTCCAGGAAAGAAAAAAACCCTCCGATGATGTGCACAGATTGGTTTGGAAAATGCACCACGTGCCAAATTCCATAACAGTTGGGCATTGGCGGAGGGTTCCCTAAACAGTTATTAACGTAGAGTATAAGTTTGTAATAGAAATTAGGAGATAACTATGGAGAAAGAAGTATTATTTCAAGGTGAAGGAATAAAAGTATTAGTAGTTGACGATAATGAAGTGAATACCATGGTAGTGGCAAGTATGCTAGAGCAATTTCATATATCAGTTAAGGAGATCTATTCAGGAAAGGAAGCTGTAGAATTGGAGAGAACAGAGGAATATGATATTATATTCATGGACTACTTAATGCCTGAGATGAATGGAATTGAAGCAACCGAAGAAATTCGTAAATTGGGAAAGATAAAAAGACCAATAATAGTTGCGCTTACCGCAAATGAAACGCAAGAATTAAAGAATAAATTTCAGCAAGCGGGAGTGGATGATGTTCTAGTGAAGCCTTTGGAGTTAGACGCCGTTTGTGAAATTATGAGAAAATGGTTTCCGGAAAAAGAAATTGGGAATCATAAAATAGAGTCTATAGGAAGTAAACCAAGTCAGCTGTTAATGGAAGCCTTTTCAAAAATTCGAGAGCTGGATGTAAAAAAAGGACTTAGTCATTTGGCAAATTCTGCAGAAAATTATGTAAAGGTAATAAAGGCTGCAGTGGATAATATGAATGTAGAGAGAAAACGACTAAATACCTTTAATGAGTCACAAATACAAGTAACCTCTATGAAAAATTCGTTTCATAGTTTGAAAGGTGTATTTTTAAACCTTGGAGTAAGCCGTCTGGCAAATCAATCCCAGTTATTTGAACTAGCATGTGGAAATAATGAGGTAGATTTTGTAAAGAAGAGTTTGGATACTTATTTGTTAGATTTACAAACATTTACAATGCAGTTAGAAGAAGCATTGTTAGAATATGACGAAACATATACAAAAAATAAAGAACAAAGATACATGCCATTGGAACGGGAAGAGTTTTCGGAATGTTTAGAGTCACTCAAATATTATCTGGCCAGATATGAATTTAATTATTTACCAGAGTTGATAGAGAAATTAGTGTATGCAACACAAGGAAAAGAACGGGAGACAATGAATGAAGTTGCGAGAAAGATTCATCATTTTCAATATGAAGAAGCATTAAGCTTATTAGAAAAACCTTTATAAAAGAGGAGTGCCAGACAAACAGGGGAGTTGTTTGCCTGGCCAGTTATAAAAAAATCGAATCGGCTATCTGAAAAGTAACAACTTACTAAACGAAGTTGTTATTTATCTTATGTGATAAGTATACTATTTAGATATGAGAATACTGTGGATAGTTTATGAACAAATTGTAAAAAAAACAATATAAAAATAGGACTTGGAAATTATATTTACCAGGTAACCAATAGAAAGGGTAGAAATGATAACCATAAGTGTGTGTATGATTGTAAAAAATGAGGAGAAAACTCTAAAAAGGTGTCTAGAAAGTCTTGTATCGTTTGCGGATGAGATTATTATAGTAGATACAGGTTCTGTAGACAAAACAAGGGAAATTGCTTCTTTATATACAGAAAAGATTTATGATTTTCAGTGGGTAGATGATTTCTCTAAGGCAAGAAATTATTCTTTTTCAAAAGCAACAAAAGAATATATATATGTGGCAGATGCAGATGAGCTTATAGATGAAGAAAATCAGAAAAAAATACAACAATTGAAGCAGGTTTTACTACCGGAAATTGATGTTGTGCAGATGATGTATTGTAATCAGATGGAACATAACACAACCTATAATTTTGATAAAGAATATCGTCCGAAATTATATAAAAGGCTAAGAGAATTTCAGTGGGTAGATTGTATACACGAAAGCGTTCGTTTAGATCCTATCATTTATGATAGTGATATTGAAATAATACATAAACCTGAGGGGAACCATGGTTCTAGAGATTTCTCTTTGTTCCAAAAAATGATTGCAAGAGGAGAAAAAGTTAGCAAAAAACTTCATAACATGTATGCACGAGAATTATATATTGCGGGAGAAGAACAAGATTTTAGCCAGGCAAAAGAATTTTTTATAGGAACAGTAAACGATAATACCAGAACGATAGAAGAAATAAAAGAAGCATCATTAATATTGGGAAGAATCTACCATAATGAAAATGATATAGTTTCCTTTTTTCAATATATCATAAAAGATATTGTTACAGAAGCTTCCTCGGAAGGCTGCTATGAATTGGGAACTTTTTTTAAAGAACAGGAGAAATATGAAGAAGCATGTAATTGGTTTATCAATGCCATTGATGCGTCAAATGCAGTACTTAGTATAAAATATCAATGTGAATTTCCGAGAAGGCAATTATTGGAATGTTATGAACTATTAGAACAGAGGGCAAAAAAAGAAAATAAACCAGAGCTTGCAAAACAATATATAGAAGCAAGGAAGAATTTACAAAATGAAATAAGATAATAACGAGTTCTAAAGTAATAAAATGAGTAGCACTATAAGCCGAGTTCTGTATTTGATGATCATCTATCTAGTCTTGATGTTACCACCAAGATCAAGCGACCAACCCGAAAGCGTGACGGGCAGCCACATAGCTTTCTGTTCGGTCTTGCTTCGGATGGGGTTTACATATGCCATTTTTGTTACCAAAAATGCGGTGAGCTCTTACCCCGCCTTTCCACCCTTGCACTACATAGTAGTGTGGTATATTTCTGTTGCACTAGCCTTGGAGTCGCCTCCACCGGACGTTATCCGGCATCCTGCCCTATGAAGCTCGGACTTTCCTCACCTAAAGTCTTTCGACATTAATAGGCGCGATCATCTGTACTACTCATTTTAAATCGTGGATATTTTATCATGTAACAAAAGAAAAGTAAAGTATGAAAAAAGTCTATATTATTGAAAAAAAAAATAAAAAAGAATATAATGTGTTTGCGTATGGGTACTTTGGGCGATTTTATATGGGAAGCTTGTAACAAAGGGATTTTGTCTGAACTGTTACCGGCAAGGCTTTTAATATAATCCCCAGTAAAAGACATGTATTGGAGAACAAAAAGAAAAAATTTACAAAAAAGAAGAAAGGAATAAGAAAATGTTAGGTTTTTATAATTTCTCTGTAGTAGTAACCTATATAGGGTTAGCATCTGCAGTGTTTGGTATGACACAAGCTTGCAATGGAAACCATAAAGTTGCAATTGTGTGTTTAATCTTGTGTGGAGTATGCGATATGTTTGACGGAAAAATTGCACGTGCAATGAAACGTTCGGAGGATGCACAAAAGTTCGGTATTCAAATAGATTCATTATGTGATTTAGTATGTTTTGGAGTATTTCCGGCAATACTAGGGTATTCATTTGGAGCAGACGGCGTATTTGGAAATATTTGTTTGGTTGTATATGTATTGGGAGCAGTCATAAGATTAGCCTTCTTTAATGTAATGGAGGAAAAACGTCAAAAAGAGACAAATGAATGTAGAACAGAATATCAAGGACTACCGGTTACATCGGCAGCAGTAATATTTCCTTTGATTTTCCTTTTAAGTGAAAATGATAAAGTGTCATTTTGTACAATCTGGGAAATTACAATGCTTTTTGTTTCGTTCTTGTTTATATTAGATTTTAAAGTAAAGAAGCCGGATAAGGCTGCTATTTGCATATTTTTAATTTTGGCAATTATCGTGACAGGTAGAATTTTATTTTTACTATAGGTTGGATAAGAAACACGCATGCAACTACCTGTGAAAATATAGTATCGCGGGTGTGTGCTTGCATACTTTTGTATAGAAAAAAGCAATAAAGCAAGAATGGGGGAAGAAAGGTGAAGACTACAGCTTTAATATTGGCAGCGGGAAAAGGAAAAAGAATGGGAGGAAAAATACCGAAACAGTATATGGAATTAGAAGGATATCCCATAATATACTATACAATAGAAGTGTTTCAAAAAAGCTTTATAGATGAAATTATAATGGTAGTTGGAGAAGGGGAAAAGAGGTACTGTGAAAAAGAAATTGTAAAAAAGTATGGATTTAATAAAGTAAAGAAGATTGTGGAGGGGGGAAAAGAACGATATCATTCTGTGTATAATGGACTAAAGGCTATAGAAAAAGGTGGATATGTATACATACATGATGGTGCAAGACCGTTTATAACAGAAGAAATTTTATGGAATATTCAAAAAGAGGTGGAAAAAAACAAGGCATGTATAGTGGGGGTGCCTGTAAAAGATACAATAAAGTTAGTATCAAGAGAAAATATAGTAATAGATACACCAGAGCGGAAGAAACTTTGGCAAATACAAACACCACAAGTATTTGAATATTCAATTATTATGGAAGCATACAAAAAAATAATAAAAGAGGAAGACAGCACAATTACAGATGATGCTATGGTTGTAGAGAAAATGTTGGGCTACCCAATTAAAGTAGTAGAAGGGAGTTATGGAAATATAAAAATAACAACACCAGATGATATATTTGTAGCAAAAGAATTAATGAAAAGTCAGGGTAGGGAATAGAGATGTTATTATTATGTGTATAACCTAAATACTGTTAGATTCAATTGGAAAAGAAACTTTAATTGAAATACGGTGAGATTTTCTGGAAATTGCGTATGTATATGAAGTAATATTAAGTGTTTGTAATTCTACAAAATT
>JAFQAU010000254.1 GCA_017399885.1 Lachnospiraceae bacterium | reverse complement strand
TGCTGCTCAACGTCGGCCCGTACGCATCCGGTCTGCTCACACCCGAAACCTACGACAACCATAGTTCCAACGCAAGAAGGTTCCAATACAGAGGGGACTTTGGATGCAACACCAATTGCTACTGTTTTACCTACAGATTCTATCAATGATAGTAAAAAAGAAGAGGTTCTACAGTCACCAAGTATACAGGACAATGTAAATAACAGTACGGAGAACCCTAGTGAAGAGCTTGTTTCAGATAATATGCCAAATACACAGGTAAAAGTAGAAACCGCTACATTTAATTGGAATTCTACTAAGATAAAATTAACCAATACAATTGCATATGAAAAACAGCTAAATAAAAGTTTGGTTTGTAGCATAGAGGGAGGAAGTGGGAAAGAAATTACTTATCAGTTGGTGTATAAGGGGAAAAAAGTGAAAGAGAGTAACTGGAAAGCTGTAAAGGACAACAAAATTGTAATAAAATCTACGAAGAATAAATATGCCATATTGTATTTGAAATATAAAGACGGACAGGGGAATTGGAACTTAGTTCATACCAATGGATTTTGTATAGATAAAACAAAGCCAACTGCAAATGTAAAAAAGGGGAAAGTCTATAAGGTTGGATATAAGCTTACCTTTAAGGATAATATTGCGATAAAATATGCAAAGCTTAATGGAAAGAAAATAACTTCAGGGAAAAAATTCAAGAAAAGAAAACAGTATACCTTGATAATTGTGGATAAGGCAGGAAATAAAAAGAAAATAATATTTAAGGTAAAATAATAGTAATAGTTTTGCAACCAGACTAAACAGAAAGGATTGCCAAAGTGCGTGGAAAAATATGTAATAGCACTTTTGCAATCCTAAATCTGTATATTATGCAGTAAAATCAAAATTCATACCAACTAATAAGCTTTCTTCTATGGTCTTTCTGGCCATTTCATAAGGATTTGCTTCGTTGTATGTAATTAATTCTACAGAATCTGTACGCGCCATAAGCTGAGACTGGTATTGTGTAGCTACAGTGTCTTCTAAGGATTTTAAAGAATTTCTTTTAATTTGACTTAAGTCCTCTTGGGAAGAATTTTCTTCATTTAATGATTTAATTGGTGTAATCCTTTTGGAATTATATTGTGGATATAAACCAGCTAGAGAACCATTTCCCCTAATGCCTGCTATCATATTCGTCACCCTCTTTCTTGTTGTTATATGTAGTTTATATATATATTTCTGTATGGACTTTCTTGCTTTATAGGAAAGTGTAATGTCGCGGAGCGTACTTGTCCACTTTGTTCCTTTATAGGAAAGTTCGTCCTATAAAGCAAAAACGCTCCGCGAGGATGTGCACCGATGCGTAAGGAATATTGTTGCAAAAGGCATGCAACACGCATCTGGCACGCAAAGTGGAGCAAGTCCCTCATGAATGAGGGATTTAGGGAGCTGAAGTGGACTTGTCCACTTTGTTCCTTTATAGGAAAGTTCGTCCTATAAAGCAAAACGCTCCGCGAGGATGCGCACGAATTTGTTTGGAAGATGTACTGCGTACCAAATTCGGCGCGACAAAGCGTGCAAGCACATTGGGAAAGTGTAATGTCGCGGAGCGTGCTTGCACGCTTTGTTCTAATATTTTACGTCTGGCTAAACTACAGATTTGCACAAGCCGCCTGTGTTACATTGCCCAATGCATTGTGCTTTTTCTTTTTATTATAACAAGATTTCCAGAAGAAAACAAGAATAAGGAACTTGTGCGAATTTGTGTAATGTAGTATTCTATAATTATGAAAAATTTTAAGAAAACAAAACTATGAGAAAAAATTAATAATTCTAGAATGTAGAGAATTTTTGTTCATGTTTAATAAAATTTGTTAGAATATTATCAGGAGGAAAAGGAATGGCCGAGGAATTAAAGTGTATGTTTTTAACAGAAGATATTAGTAAAAAAATCGACGAACATATGCCACCAGAGGAAGTGGCGTTTGATTTGGCAGATTTATTTAAGGTGTTTAGTGATACTACCAGAATAAGAATCATGTATGCATTAGCCTGTAGTGAATTATGTGTGAATGATATATCTGTGGTTATAGGAATGAGCCAGTCTGCAATTTCACATCAGCTTCGTGTTTTAAAACAAGCAAAATTGGTAAAATACAGAAAAGATGGAAAGACGGTATTTTACTCTTTAGCAGATGATCATATTCATACTATATTAAATCAAGGCTTAGAGCATGTACTTGAGTAGAGAAAGACAGGGGATAAAATTTTGAAGAAATTAATAGAACAAATTGTTAAATTTGGAATTGTAGGTATCATTGCCACCTTAATAGATATGGGTTTGCTTATGTTTTTGAAGGAAATATTTCATATGAATTCAGAAATTGCAGCGGCCATATCCTTTAGTGTATCTGTAGTATTTAATTACATATTTAGCATGAAATATGTATTTGAGCGTAAAGATGATATGAGTAGAAAGAAGGAATTTATCATCTTTGTTGTTTTAAGTATCATTGGGCTTGGTATCAATCAAGGAATTATGATTGGTTTAAAAGGAAGATTAGAATTTTTAAGTGCAGTTGCATTTCTATATCGCTTTGAATATATGATAAGGAAGGTAGTAGCAACAGTAGTGGTGCTTATATGGAATTTTGTATCAAGAAAAATTCTCATAGAAAAAAAATAAAGACTTATTGGGATTCAAATAAGACTACCGCAATCCCATTGGCTTTAGAAGATGGGAAGTTCACGTGGAATAAATGGCAATTGTTCAGCTAGGAACAATTACTGTGCTGATTGGTCACGTATCAATATGGTATATTTTACAGCTTGTAAGTCCATGGGGCTGTTTTTACCAGATTTTAGATGCATTTACAAGGTAATATGGGGAAGTGATTAGATGAACAAAGAAGCGTATACATACATGATGGAGTGTTGTGATGGCAGTCTTTATACTGGGTGGACCAATGATTTGGATAAACGTCTGGCTTGTCATAATACAGGAAAAGGTGGGAAATATACAGCATCAAGACTTCCTGTAAAATTGGTCTATTATGAAAAATTTGAAACAAAGCAAGAGGCTATGAGAAGAGAATATGCCATAAAACAAATGGCAAGAAAAGAAAAAATGAATTTGCTCACATCAGACAGTAACTGCTTATATCATTCCCATAAAAAAAGAGAACAAATCCTTTTATGAGAAAGGAGGAGTTCTCTTTTTTGGCTTATAGGATTAGGGTGTCAAAAGTTTGTATTTTTTTTAGCACTTGTCAAATTGCACAATTTAAGGCTACGATTTGTAGACGGTGTCCGTGTCAGCCAAGCACCACAGACACGTCGATTTCGCCCATTTTGCTCCGTCGCCTATTAGCAAATGTTTCCGCAAACT
>JAFQAU010000253.1 GCA_017399885.1 Lachnospiraceae bacterium | reverse complement strand
TCCAATCATTGCTTTGCACCTCGGATAACATATTGGAGACACAGCTTGCAATATCTTGAAAATCATGTTCCATGACATACTCCGGGTCAATCTCATAAATATCCAGATTCTCCATTACTTTTAACGGTTCTTTCTCTGGATGAACTTCAAAAATATCTCCCAAGTTATGTGCCATATCTGTACTTACTAATATCGTTCTCTCACCTTCCAAAGCACTCTTTATGGCATGTGCTGCAGCTATGCTGCTTTTTCCAACACCACCCTTACCTGTAAAAATATAAATTTTGCCCATTTCTATACTCCTTTCGCAATTTTCAGTATTTCCTTTTCTATACCGTCATTCTTTCATAGAATTGTATGATTATATTTATTTCCTTTTTTGAATATTTCGAGTATCGAAGTATTTTGTTTTGATATAGGCAGTTTTGATTTTCATCATAAACTGCCTGCTATTCTTCCATTATTAAAACCTATTCAATTGTAATCTTTCGAATCGTACTTTTCTTCTCTTCTCTTTTATGTCCCTGTTTTAACACTTCCACCACTCTCTTAGACATTTTAAAGAAAAGCTCCATCTCTTCCTTAGAGAAAACGGAAATCGTTTGCATTGCATAATAGGTAATTTCATCCACCAATGCCTTTACCTGTGCATTTCCTTTTTCCGTAAGCCTAATAACTACTACTCGTTTATCCTCTTTCAGCCTTTCTCTTGTAATAAACTCATTTTTTTCCAGCTTTCCCACAATTCCCGTTGCAGTATTTAGCGGAACATGAATATATTCCGCAATTTCTGTCATATTTGCTTCTGTCTTACGATATAAAAGCCAGAAAATTAATATTTCATTCTTAGAACAATTTAATAAAATATTATTCCAGATGTCAGGTGACAGTAATTCTTTTATCTCTTCAATGAACTGAAATGCATCCTCCTGCAATCTCAACTCATCCTGCTTATTCATCAACATCCCCTCCATCCTTCTTATTACTTCCATGTTCGAAGTAATTTGATTCTATACCCGAACTATTTATTTGTCAAGATATCCTTCGTGAAGAAGCGACCGATTCCCCATGTCAGCACTAACATGATGCCGCCATACAGAATATTCTCTTTGTGAAACTATTTCTCAAACGTTTTTTGGCAAACACCAAAATCCTACTTTTTCTTGGCGCCCGGAGCTATCGCTCCTAACAAAAAATCTTCACGCCTTTCAATCCAAGTAATTTTTTCTAATAATTCGTATGCTACTTCTATATGAATCATTTGATAAGCCACATTTATTCTTCTCTCCAATTCACATGAATATTTTTCCAAATCCTACACACCCTATCCATGAAAGGAAGGTGTACTACAGAAATGGATAATAATACCAATATGAATAACAAAATTATAATTACACCAAACGATCAGCAACCTGCAGATGACTACGATGATGGCAATATCCCACAGGTAGACTTGCCGCAAGAGGTCATTCCTGATGAGGTACCACGCAAAGATGGTCCTGGTGGAGATGGCAAAATGTAAAAATACATTTCATGACCCCCTATAAGAAATCCCGTCCATCACTATAATAGACGGGATTTTCTCATTTTACAACAATATTAGTCTTTTTCTCTAGTGCATGGTCAATCCCCATTTTATAAATTTATTGTCATTTTATTGCATTGTATATACAATTCGTGGTATTATATTAATAATAATTTTATACTTTGGTTTCTAAATAAATTTGATTGGAGAATTGTAATGCCTTCTAAAGAAAAAATTAAACAAATTACATTTAAAATAGAAAATAACATTTTTTTAACCATTATTCGTAATGGCTTAACTATGATGATTCCGCTTGTTCTCATAGGTGGTATTGCGTGTGCTTTGATTAACCTTCCATTTATTAATTATGACTCCCTTTCTCCGTTTTTTAAACAACTACATATTATTCTTGATGCCATCTATCAAGGATCTTTCGGACTTTTCTCTCTTGCATTGGTCATTGCTCTTAGTTTGTGCTATGGCATGGAAAATAATGAAACAACTGATAAAGTAGGTTTATATATTATTGTTGCTTTAGGTTCCTATAGTTCCCAGCTACATATTGCAAGTGAACATTTTAATTTTGAAGCATTAGGTGCGAAAGGTAGCTTTTCTGCAATATTCATTACTATGTTTTCTTGCTTTTGCTATGATAAAATCAAACGAATAACTATTTTTTCACTAAAAAAATACTCCTTAGGAATGAATGTCATCTGCACCAATGCAATTAATACCCTCATACCTATGGCATTGGTTATTTGCCTTGTTGTTAAGTTGACTCAGTTACTATATTTTCTCACAGGTGTAAGAAATTTAAATGAATTGTTTACTAATACATCCTGTAATTTATTTGCAAATATTGATAATAACTTCAGCTCAGGCCTGTTATATACTTTTTTATTACATCTCTTATGGATATGCGGTTTCCACGGAAGCCATGTATTAGAGCCTGTTGCTCAGGGCATGTTTTCTGTTGTTACTGAAAATATCATTTTTAGCAAAAGCTTTTTTGATACTTATGTTGTAATGGGTGGTTGCGGAACTACCATCTGTGTGCTTTTAGTACTTTTATTCTTTTTTAGAAAGGATCGCATGAGTAATTATGCCAAACTGGCATCCCCTACCGTTATTTTTAACTTAAATGAGGTACTCAATTTTGGAATACCAATTGTTCTAAATCCCATATTAGCCATACCTTTTATTCTGACACCTATTGTTATATATACGTTAGCATATTGGGTAACGTATATTGGTTTGGTCCCTCCAATTATCCATGAAGTTGCATGGTCTACCCCATTTATTTTAAGTGGATATCTTGGAACTGGGTCCATACGTGGCTCGTTGCTTCAAATCGTTTGTATCATGATTGGAATGGCTATTTATTATCCATTCATTCAGATGCATAAACAGGTTCAGGAAACCATTGCCAAAGAAAAGCTTAATATCATTATTAACGATCTTCAAAATGATGAATTAATGCATGAAGTTCCTCAATTTTTGACTAGAGCAGATAGTCAAGGACAAATTTTCCGCATGTTATTAGAAGATTTAAAAACTTCTATTAAGGAGGATAAACTATTCCTATTGTATCAACCACAAATGGACGATACTGGAAAATGTCTAGGTGCAGAGGCGTTACTTCGTTGGATTCATCCTCTGTATGGGTTTATTTATCCTCCACTTATTATTCATCTTGCAAAAGAAGGTGGTATCCTGCAACAGTTAGAAGAATATATCTTTGATATAGCAGGTCGCGCCATTAAAAAGACTTCTGAAGAATATGATGGTGATTTTAAAATATCCATTAATATTACCGGTAAATCTCTTTTATGGGATATCGAAACATGTATTGATTCCTGTTTGCGTAAATATGATATACCAGCAGAATATATGTGGCTTGAAATTACAGAACAGGATGTTATATCAAATGCTGACTTCGTTACAGAAAAACTGAAACGTTTGAACAACTTAGGACATACCTTATTGATTGATGATTTTGGAATGGGACATACTTCTCTCATCTATTTACAATCGAATTACTTTGGAGTTGTAAAACTGGATGGCTCCTTAGTGAAAAATATAATAGAAAATGAAACCAATCAAAAAATAATCTCTTCTATTGTAGAATTAGGAAAAGAACTGAACATCAAAGTTATTGCCGAGTATGTAGAAACAACAGAACAAAGAGATTTGTTACAGGCTCTTGGCTGTCACTGGTATCAGGGATATCTGTATAGCAAACCGATTCCTTTAGACGATTTCATCCAATGTATGAAAGAACATAATCAATTTTAGTAATGGGCGCCATAAAAAATGGCGCTCTTTTTTTACCACTTACCAGTCAAAAATAACCACTTACTTATTTTTTATTTACAGTACTCCTTTTATCTCCTATGATAGGATTGTAACAAGAACAACATTCAAAGGAGATTCAAACCGGATGAAAATAAAAATAGAGGTCGATGAAACCGCCTTGGAAAGCGAGGTCGTAATCCGGTGTGCAGGACTGACAAAAGAAGTACAATTGATTCAGCAGGCACTTTCGGAAATTGCTGCCGGAAACCAACGGTTTATCTTTTACAAAGGGGAAACGGAATATTATATCGAACTAAACGAGATACTTTTCTTCGAAACAGACGATGGCATCATCAGTGTCCATACTGCTAAAGATGTCTATCATACAAAACTTAAGCTCTACGAACTCGAGGAACGTTTACCAGGTTATTTTATGCGAGTATCCAAATCAGCCATACTAAATGTCGATAAAATATACTCCATGACCCGAAATTTATCTACTTGTCTTGTGGAATTTACCAAAAGCCATAAACAGGTATATGTTTCAAGATATTACTTTAAACCTTTAAAAGAAAAAATAGAAGAAATGAGGATGAGACGATGAAAAAAGAAAGAATTTTATGGGGTGTACTTTTTATTTTAGGAGCTATATGTTTACTTTTTTCCCATACTGATTTTATGCAAGGACTGCAAATCAATGTATGGAATTTACTTTGGACCATTATTTTACTTGCAATTCTTATAAAAAGTATTGTACGACTTAATTATTTTGGTATCTTTTTTCCACTTGCCTTTCTATGTGTGATTTATAAAGAACCTCTTGGAATTACTCAAATTGCTCCGTTTACTTTATTCGGTGCCGCTATTCTGTTAAGCATTGGTTGCAATATGTTATTTCCCAAGAAGAAATATCATGGTTGCTGTAATGATAAATATTTCCATTCCGGAGAACATGTTTCCTTTGATGAAGTCATTGATATGGACACCAACGAATACATAAGACAAGAAGTAAACTTTGGTTCCTGTGTAAAATATATAAATTCCGATAACTTCATAGGCGGACGTTTTGAATGTAGCTTTGGTGCAATGAAACTCTACTTTACCAATACCATTATGCAGGACTCACAGGCCACAGTTACAATCGAAAATAGTTTTGGCGGCACAGAAATCTATGTACCAAAGAACTGGATTGTTGTAAATCAGATTCACAGTGTATTTGGCGGTGTTGATGAAAAAGGGGTATCTCAGCCAGACGGCATACATACCCTATATCTGACAGGCGAATGTAACTTCGGTGGTATCGATATTATCTATATCTAAAATAAGATATAAATACAAAAAGACCATGAAAGAATGACTTCATGGTCTTTTCTTATAATATAATATTTATACTACCAAACTCTGCATCCATGTCTTTGTTCGAAATACTACCACTGCAATCAGAAGTCTTATCACTTCCTCTAATGATAATATGAAATATACCCAATAAATTGGCATTCCGAGAACAAAAGCAGTTACTAATGCAAGCGGTACGCCAAATCCCCAAGTTCCAATCATATCTATCCACATAACAAGCTTTGTTTTTCCTCCGCTTCTTATG
>JAFQAU010000252.1 GCA_017399885.1 Lachnospiraceae bacterium | reverse complement strand
TATGCTTTTCTATTTTTATCCCTAGTAATATATCTAATATTATTATCTATATTTAACCTCTACATTTAATTTTCAGTTTGTAGGTTTGTTATTATATATATTACTTATACGTCTTTTTTAACGTCCAATAATATAATTTTAAAAGTAGTGGAGGAATGTACGTTATTAGTACATGTCCCCCCACTTGAAAATGCTCTATTCTGAAATATTTTTGACAATTTGATAATGCTACCTACAATGAAACTGTTTTTATAATGGCTACTGGCTACCCTTGGCTCTCTTTCTGCTTTACTCTGCTATAAAATGTTTGTCTTGCAATACCTAAGGTTTGAGCGGCATTCGTAGCAGATATTCTTTTATTAACCCACAGCTCATAGATTTCATCAAAGTTCTTTAACTCTTTTGGTTTTCTGCCCTTGTAAACTCCCTTATCTACTGCCAGCTTGATTCCCTCACGCTGTCTTTCTCTAATACATGCCCTTTCAAATTCGTTGATTGCACCTATTAAGGTCAGCATAAGTTTTCCTGTAGGCGTAGATGTATCGAAATTCTCTTTCAAGCTTATTACCTTGACATTTTTGCTTTCCATGTAATTCAGTATATCTAGCAAATCTTGTAAACTGCGACTCATTCTGCTAAACTCAGTAACTATCACTTCATCCCCGTCTCGGGCGAAATCGAGAAGCTTCTTCAGTTCTGGACGTTCCGTATTCTTACCCGATATCTTTTCAGAGTAAACTTTTTCAATATTAAGTTTCTTAAATGCCTCTAACTGTCTGTCAAGATTCTGCTCTGTACTACTCACTCTTGCATATCCAATCTTCATAAGTCATCTTCCTTTCCTATGTAACTACCCATTTAGACTATACCCTATCGCAACATTTTCGTTATAAATCTACATATCCCCAAAATGTCCATTATGACTTACTTTATTATGCAAATATACACATTTCAAAGCATGTCATTTATAACTACCCTCTTCTATTTTTTACGACATACGGAAAGCCAATAATTTTTGACAATATGACAATGGAACGCATGAATGCTTATTGCAATTTCAATGTACTATATAAACCACACGAATCATTTTATAAAAAGAAGCAGAGCTACCACATATGCAGTAGCTCCACCCCTTATTACTGTTACTTCTTATCCTTACCGCTTGCTTTTACTGCTACAGGCTTTTCTTCCTTAACTGCTGTCTCTGACTTTACTGCCACAGGCTTTTCAACTGTTGCAGGAGCTTCTACCTTAGGAACTACTGTAGGCTCTTCCTTAACAGTAAGTTCCTTTTTCTCTTGATCGGTCTTACTTTCCATATCAGGAAGTACAATCTTATCATCTACAAGCTTGGCTCCTGCACTGACGATACCAATTTTTAAATATGCTTTCAAATCACTTTCTGAAACCTTAAGCTGTTCAAATCTTGTACTAATACAATCATAAACATTTACACCGTTTTCCTCATGCTTACCAATACAGATATAAAATAGGTTTGTCATGCAATCATCCTGTAGCATTGCTCGATAATTTCCACAACTTCTGTATTCCATGACGTTTGTACAAAAGAACCCTTCTACGTCACAAACCAATTCGCCATCTGCACCAATTGTTAAACCACAAATCTTTTCGCCACTTTCAATGCACTTCTTGATATCCCTTGAAGTCATTTCCATTACATCTTTACCAGACCATAATCTCCACCCAGTTTCTCTTGCCCCCAACATTTCTCTAAGTACAATAATTTTCATCATACACATAATGTATACCTCCATTTTTCTTTTAACAATGTTTTTACCTACTAGGAAATCTTTCTTAACTTCCTTACACCCTTATCCTAACGCTGTGAATATTGATATCCAAGACGTGATACTCAACAAGGAAAAAGCCTTGATTTTAGGGCATTTGTAGAAGTTATAAACCTATGTCATATTTAGCCACATACCACCTTTTGAAAATCCAAACACCCTTGATTTT
>JAFQAU010000251.1 GCA_017399885.1 Lachnospiraceae bacterium | reverse complement strand
AGCCCCTCACGAAGAACCCTCATTAACTTACGTTAAAAATCGGTCAAACCCTGACGAAAGACCCTCAAAAACTTTGATTACCCAGGCTTTCTTGTTACACTTATCAAATTTACTAAAGATACTTCATCGAATATGCCAATATAACGACATTTAATCCTGCATATATCCAAAACGGCATTTTAACCATTTGCATAATACTGTCAATTCCAATATCCTGCGCAATATTCACTATGCAATATCCTATTCCACCTACTCCAAGCAAAGCCCCTAGAAATCCCAACACTATGCAAAAACCTGCCAAACCGTATTTATTGAATAATAAAAAGGCACATGCCGCAAAATAAAACAAAATACTCCCGCTAAAACAGTTCCCCAAAAAAACTAGTTCTTCATATTCTGCTCCATTAAAGAGAAATCCCGCATTATTAATTGTATCAACCAATTCCGATACTGTCAGTTGATAAAGTCCGGCAATATCAAACATTTCTTCTTTTGATACTATATAAAGTACTCCAACCAGCAAAAAGAAGCCTATCCGCATTAACCAATTCATTAATATTTCCTTATTTACTGTTAACTGTCCATAGCTCAGAGAAATATCCAAATTCTTTTTATCACTTATATTTTCCTCTTGCACTTGTCTTGTCCCACAAAAAGTGCAAAAATATCCTCATCCTTCATTTCTCTTCCGCATTTTTTACACTGCATTTTCTTTCTTTTTCCATTATTTACTACATGAATGTATCTTCTTGTCTTGTGATTTTTCTCCATCGTCTTTCTTCTAAAAGTACACAAATACAAGTTGCCAGAAACGAAGGCGCACCCGCCAATAGCAAGGTTATTAAAAATATAGTAAAAACACTTCCTTCCACTGACATTACCAAAGAAGCTATCGAACCTGTGATAAACGTTGTAAGACAACATATCATCCAAAAAGCATTAGAAAACTTTATACTCCCACTCTGTTTTATAAGATAATAAAGAACCATTATACATACACAGGCAATTAATAATATACTAATAAATGTAAGGATTTCTTTTTTATCCGCCTCGTTCTCTGATGAATTGTACATTTCGATGTACATCGGCCATACAACTATTGCACATATTACATACAACACAAAAAGAAGTATCCCTATCCAACTGTCATCAGGTTTAGGTCCCTCTTCAAATATAATTATCCGTCCCATTGTCGTTCACTCCTTTTACTATTCCTGTACCCGGTAAACATATACTGGGGAAGTTTTTTTCCATTGTGTATATTTTACTTCATCTATTCGTACCATATTGGTTTTACCAAAATTACAGTCTAATACCTTAATACCCTTATCGGTGAAAGAATGAAAAATCATAGAATGATATTCAGCACCACCATTCATTTTTACGCGGATGACATCACCAACCTGAAGGTTTTCCCGAAGAAATTCCTCTGTATAGGTACCTTCTGCAACTCTACCTTTTGAAATAATCTTATCTGTATTTTTTTCTTTATAGAGATACCATTGAGCGAAGCACGCGAAGCCATGGCAGGAATATCCATGATTTCCTTCTGTCTTTTGTCCCCAATGCTTAGGAAAATTATCTGCATCTATATACTCATCTTCAGATACATCCTTGAAAAAAACCGCCTTGAACCATTCCATATTAACTACATACTCATTATAGCACTCATCAGCGCTCGGATTAGCGACAGCTTCTGCTGTTGTTGTAAAATATGGATCTTTTACAATTACATCTTT
>JAFQAU010000005.1 GCA_017399885.1 Lachnospiraceae bacterium | reverse complement strand
GGTTTTATAAACATGACAGATGAAGATTCTAAAAAATTCTACGAAAAATATGGATTTGCAATGGATTTAGAAGACTTAAAATTCTGCCAAAAATATTTTAGAGATGTAGAAAAAAGAGATCCTTCTATGACAGAAATGAAGATGATAGATACATATTGGTCAGATCACTGTAGACATACAACATTCTTAACAAAACTTGAAAAAGTAGATATAAATTGGGATTTAGCAAACAAAATTTATGAAGATTACAAAAAATCAAGAGAATATGTATATGACAATAAAAAAGCAAAAGACATATGTTTAATGGATGTTGCTACAATTGCAGTAAAAGAATTAAAGAAAAAAGGGATGCTAAAAGATTTAGATGAATCAGAAGAAATAAATGCATGTAGCATTAAAGCTGAAATTTTAGTAGATGGAAAACCAGAAGAATATTTAGTAATGTTCAAAAACGAAACACATAACCATCCAACAGAAATTGAGCCTTTCGGTGGAGCAGCAACATGTTTAGGTGGAGCAATTCGTGACCCACTATCTGGAAGAGTATATGTATACCAAGCAATGCGTGTTACAGGATGTGGGGACCCAAGAACTTCTGTAAAAGACACAATGCCAAACAAATTACCACAAAGAAAATTAACAAATGAAGCAGCAAGAGGATATAGCTCATATGGAAATCAAATAGGACTTGCGACTGGACAAGTAGCAGAAATATATCATAATGGATATACAGCAAAAAGAATGGAAATAGGTGCATTAGTAGGTGCTGCACCAAAAGAAAATGTTGTAAGAGAAAGACCTGCTCCTGGTGATGTAGTAGTTCTATTAGGTGGAAGAACAGGAAGAGATGGTTGTGGAGGAGCAACAGGTTCATCAAAAGCACATAACAGTGCGTCTTTAACAAGCTGTGGTGCAGAAGTACAAAAAGGAAATGCACCAGAAGAAAGAAAAATACAAAGATTATTTAGAAATCCAGAAGTTACAAAACTAATTAAAAGATGTAACGATTTTGGTGCAGGTGGCGTATCTGTAGCAATTGGAGAACTTGCAGATGGATTAGAAATAAACTTAGATAAAGTTCCTAAAAAGTATGATGGATTAGATGGAACAGAACTTGCTATTTCTGAATCACAAGAAAGAATGGCAGTAGTAATAGAGGCAAAAGATGTAGAAAAATTCCAAAAACTTGCATCAAACGAAAACCTAGAAACAACAGTAGTTGCAACAGTTACAGAAGAACCAAGAATGAAAATGTACTGGAGAGGTAAATTAATAGTAGATTTATCAAGAGAGTTCTTAAACACAAATGGAACAGTAAAAAGTGCAAATGCAAAAATAGAAAAACCAGAAGGATTAGAAGAATATTTTGCAGGAGCAAAAAAAGGTAATTGCTATAAAACAACAGGAAGTGATTGTGCTAAAGTAGAAAGATGGAAAAAAGTAATTTCAGATTTAAATTGTTGTTCACAAAAAGGATTAGTTGAAAGATTTGATAGTACAATCGGTGCAGGAACAGTATTTATGCCATTTGGTGGTAAATATCAATTAACACCATCAGAAGCAATGTGTGCTAGAATACCAACACTAAAAGGATACACAAATTCTGGAACAGTAATGAGTTTTGGATATGATCCATATTTATCAGAAATAAGCCCATTACATGGAGCAGTATATGCAGTAATAGACTCACTTACAAAATATGTAGCATGTGGTGGAGACTATAAAAAAGCATGGTTTACATTCCAAGAATACTTTGAAAAATTAAGAGAAGATGCTACAAGATGGGGAAAACCTTTAGCAGCACTTTTAGGAGCATATTTGGTGCAAGAAAAATTAGGACTTGCTTCAATTGGTGGAAAAGACTCAATGTCTGGTTCATATAACGAATTAGATGTACCACCAACACTTGCATCATTCTGTATTGGTGTTGTTGATACAAATAAAGTAGTATCAAACGAATTTAAAAAAGCAGGTTCAAAAGTATATATGATAAAAACAAAAATAACAGAAGACTTTTTACCAGATTTTGAAGATTTAAAAGAAAACTATGAATTAATATTCAAATTAATAAATGATGGAAAAGCAATATCTGTAGCATCTGTAAGACAATTTGGTCTAGTAGAT
>JAFQAU010000250.1 GCA_017399885.1 Lachnospiraceae bacterium | reverse complement strand
GTTATTCGGGTATTGCCTTCCGGCTCCCAACCAGCTAAAACATAAAACCCTGTCGAATGGACTAATTGACTTAAATACAGGTATTAGCTGAAAAACAGCTTCCCAAGGAGGCGAACATTATTTGTCCTATCCAAAAAGATAATACCTTATGTTTCATCTGGTGTCTATCAGGAACCGTCAGACATGATAATTAATTACAGATAACATCTGATGAAGGAAGAATACCTTCTTCTGTTATCTAATATAGAAACTTATTAACCAAGTAGTCTTGATTGGCTACACCATTATTATACTAGGAGGAAAACAAATGTATCAATTAAACAATCTATTTGAAAACAAAAACATGAAAGTAATTGCACAAAAAGGAGCATATATGGTATTTGAACATGAAAGGGACCTAAGTGTTACCCCTTCTGATGCTATAACTGCCTACTTTTCTTCTGAAATGAATGTACGCAAGAGACAGGTATTGGTTAATCTTAATGGAACCTCTACAACTGTGCAATCTGGTGCTATGCAGTGGATGGTTGGAAATGTACAGCTAACAAGTGGTGTAAAGGGCGTTGGGAACTTCCTTGGTAAGATGGTTTCATCTGCTGTTACCGGTGAAAGTGCTGTGAAACCTATATACAGTGGTGTGGGTACAGTTATGTTAGAGCCTACATATAAACATATTATCCTTTTGGATATGGCTGAATGGAATGGAAGTGTTGTTTTAGATGACGGTCTATTCTTAGCTTGTGATGGAACAATTAACCAACAGGTGGTTGCACGTTCTAATATTTCTTCTGCTGTCCTTGGAAAAGAAGGACTATTCAACCTTTGTTTAAACGGAACCGGTATTGCTGTTTTAGAAAGCTATGTTCCACAGGAAGAATTAATCGTATTTGAACTAAATGATGACTGCGTAAAGATTGATGGAAACATGGCAATTGCCTGGTCTAATACCTTAAGCTTCACCGTTGAAAAATCAGGTAAGAGCCTATTAGGTTCTGCTGTTTCCGGAGAAGGTTTTGTAAATGTATTCCGTGGTACTGGTAAAATTCTTATGGCACCTACTGCCTAAATAGAAAGGAGGAAAAACTATTGATCGCACAAAAAAACTTACAAGACAACAAAAATATTCAAGTGATACAACAATTGGGTAACTTCCAAATATTAGAGCACCAAAAGGATCTCAGTGTTTCTTCTTTAGGAGCTGTAAATCAATATTTTGCCGCTAAAATGAATGTAAAAAAACGTCAGCTACTTATTAATCTTAATAATACATCATACACCGTTCAGGCGGGAGCCATGCAATGGACAAGCGGAAATGTATCCATGACATCCGGTGTAAAAGGGGTGGGGAACTTTTTCGGCAAAATGATTTCTTCTGCCGTTACCGGTGAGAGTGCTGTGAAACCTATATACAGTGGTATGGGAAGCCTCATGCTAGAACCTACCTACAAGCATATTTTACTGGTTGATGTGTCTAAGTGGGGAACTATTGTATTAGATGATGGCCTTTTCCTTGCATGTGATAGCACATTAAATCATCAGGTAGTTGCACGTTCTAATATTTCTTCTGCTGTTCTTGGTGGGGAAGGCTTGTTTAATCTCTCATTAAGTGGAAATGGAATTGCAGCATTAGAATGTCCTGTTCAGGCAGATGAATTAATCTCTGTAAATTTACAGGATGACTGTTTAAAAATTGATGGAAATATGGCTATTGCCTGGTCTGGATCTCTTAGCTTTACTGTTGAAAAATCTACCAAAAGCCTATTAGGTTCTGCTGTTTCCGGAGAAGGTTTTGTGAATGTATTTCGTGGTACCGGTACCGTTTTAATGGCACCTACCATCAAAGAAAACTATCTAACCGCTTCTCCTTCAGACTCTAGTAGCAGCAATTCACCTAGTAATTCTAAAACCCAAAAGCTTGGAAATGCCCTAGGTACAATCGGAAATGTACTAGATTTATTTAATTAATACATAGAAATAAAAAGGGCCTTGCAACATAACTGTATTATCGTTACAGTTATGTTGCAAAAGCCCATTTTTATACTTTAAATATACTTCCACCTACAAATTCACGAACAATAGAATTCTTTGGTATATCTTCCGTTCCCACACCAATAAAATAATCTAGGAATTTTAAAATACGTTTTGCTTCTAAATACTCCGGACAATCCTTTGGTATCCCAAATAATATTGGTTCTGCAAATGGTTTTAAGGCAGCAAGCTCATAAATTGATGCAGAATTATACATAACATCTGCCTCTTCTTGAAATGGAAAAATATAGGATTCTTCTCCACGTCGCACAGAAGGCCACATAGCTATGGTTTCTCTGGCACTAGTTCCTCTTGTTCTTGCATCT
>JAFQAU010000249.1 GCA_017399885.1 Lachnospiraceae bacterium | reverse complement strand
TGCATTTTTGGGTGTGTGAACAGCTTCACCGGAACTAAGACTTCCTTCATTAAAAGCCTTTATCCATCCATATATGGTACCTTTAGGAATTCCTAATTCATTAGCTGCTTTAGTACCGCCTATTTCCTGAGCAAGTTTTACTGCTTGAGCCTTATATTCATTATCATAAGATTTTGTAGCCATAATAATTTTCACTCCTATTCTCTGTTAATTATATATCAAAATCCTTGAGAATGTGGTGTCAATTTTTATTATACAACATCATATCGACAGCTTTTCATCCACGAAAATTCCTCTAGTAAAAAGTCTATGTTCTCTACTTTTGCAATGGTATCTTTTCCATATTTTTCTTCTACCTGTTGTATTGCCCAACGCAAAATATTTCGTTGTTCACTCTTGTCTATTGTTTTAAAATTTTCTTCGTAAACAAAGCCATTAATATACGAGTCTATTGTTCTGACTTTAAGTTGTTTTTCATCTAAATTTATATGATTCTTTTTACATAAGAATTTCATGTATGCAATTAAGGTTTTATTATACGTAAGCAATAAAATGGATTCCTTAGTATTCTCTTCTAAAATTTTCATTATTTTGCAAAGTGCAATGGTTGTTTTTCCACTTCCTGCTACGCCCTTAATTAAGCAATTTCCCTTATTTTTATTTCCCAATACTTTTATCTGTTCTGAGGTTAAATCTATCTTCATAACTTTTCCCCCTTAGTAATGTAAAAGAAATACGCCTCTCTATTACTAATAGGATACCATACTAGAAGATTTTTTTAAAGAACTGCATTGGAAGATAGGGGACGTTTCAGTCTTCTATTTCAAAATAAAATACATGGGCTGTGGCAAGAATCTTTTCTCCAAGATATAGATTGTTAACTATTCTATATCTTGGATTGCTTTTCTTTATGCAACAGCCCATGTTTATTCCCTTACTTATTTGTTTTTCTTACCTAAAATATCCCACAAAGAATGTTTTGCGGGAAAATCCCACTTACCTGAACTGGAAAGCGAACCACATCTTGGACAAAACATCTTTCCTACATCCGGATTCCATGAATATGTTTTCTTACATTTTGGACATTTTCTATACATTGGTTTTAATGTCATATCCCTCACCGCCCTTCATGATAATACCCAATCAATCAAAGGTTTCTTTCATTAAATTAAAGCCTCTATAAAACATTCACCTATCTACTCGTTACCTTTCATCTCACGCATATCTATTTATCGCTTCCTGTTACTTTCCACACACCACTTTTGTTACTACCTACACGAACAACAATTCCTGCTTCTTTTAACTTCTTAACCTGTTTTTCTACGGTTCTTCTTGTTACTCCTATTGCTTCGGCAATCTCATCAAGTGTGCTTTCTGGCTTTTCATACATCAATCCTGCTATTTTAGCAGCATTTTCTCCCAACTTATCACGAATATTTGAACTTATCATGAATTTATCACAAACATCCTTGTTTATCCCGTCTTTTTCCCGAACTTCTCCCGAATTATTTGATGCAAGTTCGGTATTACGGAACATATTCACTCGGAAACTTCCACCTATTTCAAGAAGCTCCGGTTCTCTAAGCCCGGCACTTTTACAATTTTCCAATAATCTCGGAATACCACTCCCCCATTGCTCAATAATTTTCATATAAGTAAGAGCATTTACAATACCTCTGTTTCTTGCCTGACAACATCCTGCCTTTAAATCCTCTATGGTAAATCCACCTATCAGCATACCTGGAGAAGTAATTTCCAATCTGTCATCATATAATGCCACCTGCACCCTTGAAGGCTCTAAATAAGACCTGTGGATGACTGCATTGGCAATCAACTCACGAATACTGTCAATCGGAAGTTCATAGACATCTCTACGTAATAAACCGCCAAACTCTGCACCCATTCTGATATTCCTAAGTACAAACTGATATGCTTCATCTATCTGCTCATATATCGGTCCGGCATATTCCTTTCTATCCACGAATACAGCTCTATTTGTTCCCTTGAACACACCACACTGTATAGATGCTTCCGGCATAGTATTATTTGTCAAAAGCATATAACCATTTGTGGGTACAACTTTCTCATCCTGCATCTGTAATAATCCCCATGTAAGCAGGTTCTTCTTGGTTACTTTCTTTACAGACTCCTCTTCCTGTGCGTTTCTGCATTTACTGAGGGCATACTGATACATCTTATCGCAAAGCGCATCAATCTCCTCCTCAGTTACACTTTCCCCTACTGCCACTATCTGGTCATAACTTCTATTTGACCCTTGAAATTCCAATTCTTTTACAATAAAATCATCTGCCACTCTTGTTGAGCCGGGAACTCTGATATATACTCCGTCTGGCTTTCCTTCGGATTTCAGATAGTAAGGTCTACGCTTTCCCGGATATACCTGCACAATGATAATGGTTTTTCCTTCTATGGTCTGATATTTAATATCAAAATCAATCATTGGAACACAGCTATCAACAATAGCATTAGAAATACCATCTGCCACTTCAAACACTTTTTCCTGTGGGATACCTGTAACTTTCCATGTATTATTTTCCACACCAAATATAAGCAAACCACCTGCACAATTTGCGTAAGCTACTGCTGTTTTGGTATATTTCTTACTATTCGCCGGAACCATTTCTTTATATTCAACTTCTTTTGACTCTCCGTTTAGGATTTCTCCTACTATCATGTCATTCCTCCAACACTTCTCCAATTGGGTAAACACTGTTTCCCCAATTCATAATTCCATAGCGTTGCATAAACACTTTTTTTATATTCTACCCAAAAAGTTTCACAATACGCTCGTTTGCTTAGTTCTCATTCATTTTCCTTAGTTTTCTTGGGTCAATCGGTTTTGGTGCATCCTGTGGTATGAACCACATCAATCCTTTTTTTACTGCACCTTCTACTCTGCCCTGATTACACAACAGGGTCACTCTCCTAGATGATATGTTCCATTTTTCTGCCATTTCTCTTGCGGTTAAATATTCCATATCGCACCCTCCATTTTGCATAAAAATATATATTTTAAATTATATTCCAAACTCGGAATATTTTCAACCTATTTATGTGCTTTTTGCTTTATAGAACGAACTTCCCTATAAAGATTAGGGTGTCAAAAGCTTGTATTTTTTTTAGCACTTGTCAAATTGCACAATTTAAGGCTACGATTTGTAGACGGTGTCCGTGTCAGCCAAGCACCACAGACACGTCGATTTCGCCCATTTTG
>JAFQAU010000248.1 GCA_017399885.1 Lachnospiraceae bacterium | reverse complement strand
CGAAGAACTTCAGTTAGAACCGGAAACTTGGTGTGATGATGCAGAAGAAAAAAGAATTCGGTATGAGACTTATGTGAATAGATTACAAAAACGATTTAAGATAGTTGCATAAGGATTATCGACATCCTGCGAGAGTGGGATGTATACATACGATAGAACGTTCAAAATTGAAAGCTTACCACAGACTGAAAAGTGGTATAGAAATGGTCGGATTGAATGTGTTGTCCTCCACCAGTAGCGGTGGAGGTTTATTTTTTGTGGAAATAGATTATTGACCGCATAAAATAAAAGTTATATAATTTATTTATGCAATGCATAAAGAGGTGAGACATGGAAGCAAGAGAAGAATTGAGAAAATTAAGAGAAAGTACCGGCATGAATAGAAAAGAATTTTGTGAGTATTTTGAAATTCCATATATGACGGAAACAGATTGGGAATTAGGAAATAGAAGAGTTCCACAGTATCTTTTGCGTTTGATGGCATATAAGATACAAATGGAGAAGTTGTCTGTTAGAAATGAAAATGCTCCAGAACAAAAATAGATTGAAAATAATGCTTGTTCTTGATACAAATAGGTATATGCAAAAATTGGAGGTATTGGCAATATGACACCAGAAGAAAAAGTGGTAATGACGAAGGCTCAGCGTATCAGCAGATTGAATGCACAAAAATTGTATTATTCTACAGGGAAACAGTATCAGCGGAAATGGACTGTGAAAAGAGGAGAAGTATATTTTGTGGATTTAGGGGAGAATATAGGTAGTGAAGAAAATAAGCTTCGTCCGGTTGTTGTACTACAATCAGATGCATATAATTTTAAATCATCGGTATTTACATGCGCTATTATTTCATCTAGTGCGTTGACAATTCCGGATATTCAGGTTCCGATTACTGGAACATATCCATATAAAGATGAGAATGGAGTAAATAAAGTTTTGATTGGAAGTGTGGATTTAGGACAAATAAAAACAGTTGGTAAAGAAAGAATAGTAAATAGTAAGGTTTGTATGCTCAAACAGGAAATAAAAGAAATAGATAGAAAACTCTTGAATGCACTTGGATTATCTAGTATACTTAAGTCAAAGGAAAACACTATTAAATCATTGCAAGGTAAAATAGAATATATGAAAAAACAGTAGATATTTTTCGTTGACTTTTCGTATAATATAATGTAACATTTTATGTACAGATATGGTCAGTTTGGCGATTGACCGGTAGGATTGATTCAGTTATGGTGGATTTGGCGATCCATCGGCAGGCTCCCACTTCGGTGGGAGTTTTTTACTGTATAGGAAAGTTCGTCCTATACAGTAAAAAGCCCTCCGGGCAGGGTGTGCACGAATTGGTTTGGAAGATGCACTATGTGCCCAATTCGGCGCGAAAAAGTGAACAAGTCCCCCCTCATGAGTGAGGGAGGCCGCTGAAAAAGTAGCATTTTTATAAATCTTAACCACAAAAATAACCACTTTGTACTAAACTAAATTAGTCGGTGTGGTTATTTTTTATACGCT
>JAFQAU010000247.1 GCA_017399885.1 Lachnospiraceae bacterium | reverse complement strand
GCTGGACATACACGCTTGTATACGTTGTTGCCATAGCATCGCTTTTTCTTCATCCATAAAACTCCTCCTATCATTCATTTTGGAAGTAGTTTAACAAAATGAATGTTAGAAGTCGATACGCCTTGTTTTGAATCGCTTACTCTATTATCCGTTATTACAACCACAAACTTAGAGTTTGATTTCTCAATAATATTAGAAAGCAACTTACAATATCCACAATCCGATGTAGAAAATAAATAGGGATCTATTCCTCTATATCACCTAAGCAAATCTCCACATTTTCTTCATACGACAATGTTGATTCTGGCTTCCCATTTTCATGTGGAATTACTGTAGCACGTTTTTGATTGGCAATAAATTTATCAGTAACAAAACTAAAATATAACATTTCTAGACCTCCTATTCTTGCATTAGAAACCAAAGAAATTAGCTACAGCTCTACCGGCAGACTTTATCCCACTTCCAATAGTTCGTCCTACAGATTTAACACTATTCCAAGCAGCTTTTGCAACCGTTTTTGCTGCTCCTGCTACCTTCTTCCCAGCACTATATATGGCATCACCTATTTTCGAACCACCAAAATATCCTACCATGCCTCCTACAAAACCTGTAACTACGGCAAGTCCAGGACCAAGAACCGGTATCCACCCTGTTAACTTTGCACAAATAGCAGCACCTTTCGCCATTCCCCAAAGTCCTCCTACCATAGAAGTTGTTACTCTTCCCATTTGGTCAAGTCCTTTTGTAACTGACAAATCACCAGATGCTATCTTTGCCAATATTTTTACATTTTCAATACCAACGCAAGCAATGTTTGCTACGACACCTGCCGGTGTTGCTTTCGGAATAAACTTGATGATACCTTTTCTAATTGCTACCTGTAATGTTCCAGCTGTTACCGTTTTTACAGATGTATCTGATCCTGTTTTTATTGCAATCTCAACTAGTTCATCCTTATCAATTTGCTCGCCTTTGAATATTTTAGCTGCAACATTTAATCCAGTCGTAACAGCAGCAGCTTGTAAAGCCATTGCTCCTGCATTTTTCCCAATATTTATTGCAAGATCCTTGGTCTGATAATGGCTATAATCAATTTCTGGTGCTACACCTTCACTTTGGGCCTTTTCTTGAAGTGCTTTCATTTCTTCTTTTGTAAACGATTTTCCTTCTGCCCCCCAAGCCTCAATATGGTCTGTTATAGTTTTTGTAGAACCTTTTTTCTTGAAATAAGCCTTAATTTCCTCAAGTTGCTCAGATGGTACAACAACCCTCTGATTATTATAATTTCCTCTCTCAAGTAACTCGATTGTTGCCTTTGCATTTTTTCCAAATTTGAGTTGATAATTCTGATACTGACCAGTATCATGATTTATTGCTCTCACATCAACTGAATTTGCAGTATGTGATTCCAAAACCTTAACAGAAATATTTTTGCCATGCAATAAAGCACTTAATTCAGCGGTCTTGGCAATCATATTCTCAGCAATGTTCCCATCCAAATTGGGGCTCATCATAATATGTCCATCTGCATTTCTAGAAAGAGCATCAGCAAGTTCTGCATTCTTAGAATACAGTATATTATCAATCTGTTGCAAATTCTTTCCATAGTGATTAACAGCCATTCCAATAGAAGCTTCCTGCATCTTGTCCGCAAGCCATCTTTCCTTTGAAATTCCTCTTTTAGCAGCCTCATTACATGATGAAAAATTCTCTTCAAAAGTTTGTATTGATTCAACAATTTCTTCTGAATCATGTCTGATTTCATCCTCTGTCATTTCTGGAAGTTCTGTTCTAAAAAGCTGTTCCAACCATTCTTTGTCACTCATTTTAGGAGTTTTTTCTTTATATGACTTCAAGTATTTTTGGAACATTTCTTTGACTGTTCTGGCTTCTTTCTCTGTCAAATACTCTTGTCCACTTTTCTTAATATTAGTTTTCTCTGCCATAAATTATTTCCTCCTATCTGGATGCATTCTTAAATTTACGTATTTCGTATTCTTTTTCCATTTTTTCAAGTGCATCCTTCATTATTTCTGACAATGGATGCGTGTTTCTTATTGCTTCTAAGATATCGACAGTCTGAATGGAAGCTTTATCATCAGCAAAAGCAGACTCAACAGCATCTTTTACTACACCCTCAATATCGGCTCCACTAAAACCATCTGTTTCATCAACCAAGTCTTTAACATTTATATGTTTTAAATCCTTTGATCGTCTCTTATTTATATGAATATTAAAGATTTTTTCACGTTCTAATGAATTTGGTAATCCTACATAAAATATCTCATCAAATCTACCTTTTCTCAATAGCTCTGGTGGTAACTGTGTAATATCATTTGCAGTAGCAACAACAAATGTCGGACTGTCCTTTTCTTGCATCCATGTTAAAAAGTTTCCAAATAAACGGGTGGTAATCTCAGCACCACCACCGATTCCGCCGATTCCTGCAAACGCTTTTTCCAATTCATCAATCCACAAAACACATGGCGAGATAGCCTCAGCCAATGCTATTGCATTTCTAAGGTTTCCTTCTGACTCTCCTACATACTTTCCCATTAGTCGTCCCATATCCAATCTAAGCAAAGGAACCTCGAATAAGCTTGCCGCAGCCTTCGCATTCAATGATTTACCACATCCCGGAATACCTGCAATCAAAACTCCTTTCGGCATATCTACGCCATACATCTTTGCTTTATCCATGTTTTTATATACTTTTGCTTTTCGAATAAACCATTCTTTCAGATTCTCAAGGCCACCAATATCCTTAATTGTTTCCTTCAATGGAATCATTTCTAATATTCCAGCTTTTTTTATCATCTGTTGCTTTTGCTCGAAAATTAGCCGTAAATCTTTTCTCGTAAATTCACCATCATCTGCATAGGATAACGCAAGAAGATTTATTATTTCAAATTCAGTCAACCCTTTAAATGCTACAGCAAATTCATCAATCAGTTTTTCATCTATTTTTTGCTTCCCCAAGTTTTCATTAATAAATTTTTGAATTATGCTCCTAATTTCATCCATATTTAAATAGTCCATTTCAAGTATGGTAATATACTTTTCCAAATCTTTCGGAATCACCAAAACAGAAGATACTATTATAACTGTTGCGTCTGCACCTTGGTTAATCATCCTTGCAATTCCCTTAATCTTGGAAACTATTTTAGAATCTTCAAGATATGAAACCGTATCTTTAAGTACGATAATTTTTCGTTCCAACAAATCGACTGTTTTTAACTGATCAAGCATCTGCTCAAGCCCACAATCTTCCTGAAGTGGTGTTTTATTTTCAAAGTCAATATATCCGTTTGTCTCGTTCCACTCATACACCTCTTTCCCTAAACATATTTCAGCTACAATCGCATCTACTTTATCCTCTTCAAAAGTGTTAATATAGATAATAGGAAAACCAGCATCTATGTATCGTACCAATTTGGATTTTAATGTTCTATCCTCCATCTTTCAGCCTCCTTTTTTATATCTCAAGAGTTTCATTAATTTCCTGACCACCGTATAAATTAAATATACCTCCTAAAACAGCAGGAACTGATTCAGATTTAAATATGTATTCTTTATTGACTTCATTATATACACATTTTATAGCATAAATAATGTCCTCAAACTCTTCATTGGTAATCCTTAACATCTTTGCAAAATCACAAATCAATGACAAATACTCTTGTGCATTATTTTTATCAACAGTAAGAATCAATAATGACCAGAAGATGAACTTATACCCTTCTGATATATTCTGTGACTCTCTGCAATACTGTACAAATAATTTAGCAGCATCTATTTTAGTTTTAGTATCACTTAACGATGCTATATCAGGATATCGTACCTCCCACTGATCTTTATACAGCAAATTATCCCCATACTCAATCTTTAATTCAGATTTGTCTATGATTATTTTTGCATACTCATTACATGTATCATAATCAAATATTAAACTTAATTCCACATTTTGATGGTTTTCTCTTATCCAACTACCTACTCTAACTGCAAAAAAAATTCCAGTTTTAGCTAAATCATGCTGTTTTTCAATAGCTTTATTAATATCCTCAATCAATGTTTCAAATTTTGCTAATCTTACTTCACTCATAACTCTCTTCCTTTCTTTTTCAACTTCAATCCGTAATACATGATTTACAACCGTTCAATGTACCTCTTTGCTAAATCAATTATTCCATTTTTCGTAGCTATTTCTCGTAAATCTCTGATATCTATATCAATATCATAATTTAGTTTTTCAATTACACTTTTTGCCACCTGAAAGAGGTTTTCAACTTGATTTCTCTCGGCTACCGGAATCATAAAATTAATATAACTTTTATTGGTATATGTTCCAACTGAAACTGTATTTTTTTCATCCTTTTTTACTTTACCTAGGACTTTTTCACATAGTTCTTCCTTTGTTTCATTGGAAATATCCAGCACTGCTTGATATTTCTTATCAAATACAACATTCTCTACTGTAATTTCTTTCTCATCCCAGTCCACTTCTACTTTGGAATCAATCACTACCACAGGTTGGTTAATTCCAATATAAACTACCCCTGGCTTTGATAATGGAATAGAAAATCTTTCTCCACACAAATATACCGTATTTGCATCTTCATCTAAAAGGTCATATAACTCGTCCTGTTCAAAAGCAACAGTATCAATGACTTTTTCATATCGTCTGTCATCTGTATATTCTTTTAATTTTTTAATCCGTTCTGCTCTTTCAGCTGCTTTTTCCAGTTCTTTCTCAGAAGCTTCATCATAAGGAACATCAAATATTTCGGAAACCTTCTCTGCTAATCTTTCATCTTGCAATTCTAATTCTTCAATCAAATCTGCAATATCATTTGCATATCTGTCTCGTAACCACGTCACCAATTTTCCCTCTTTAAGATAACATATCACCTTTGATATAGAAAAATTATCTCTGAGTTCTTCCATACTTCGAACCTCGATTCCATTTTCCATTTCCAACGGAAATCTCACTTTCTTTGCCATTGCCCTACACCTCCATATTTATTCATAATATTTCTTGCTTCTTTCCTAATTTTCTCTATTGTACTATCCGGATAAAGAACCGTTACCATATCCGTCGACTGGCTCATAAGCCATTTAATAAATCCATCTTCGAAAACCTCTAACTTTATCACTACGTATTGCTCATCCTGCGTAACAATTTTTACATTTCTAAACTTGTCATATATATATGGATAAAAATCATTTAAACACTTTATACCTATCTCTATAAAAAAACCACCATACATTTGAGTAATACCATCTGCATATTTATCAAAATATTTTCTTACACGGTATTGCTCACTTGCACTCTGACTATTCAATATTTCAAAAGAAAAGATTCGATCCATTCTGTAATATGCAGGATACTCATCTTCCGTCTCTGCTCTATATCCAATCAAATACAAGTAGCCTAAATCGTATTTTACATCACAGGGAAGTATTTTTTTATTAACCTCCTCCCCGTTACTTTTAAAATATTTTATATTGATACACTTTTTAGCTCTAATAATATTTACCAAATCCCCATGTATTTTTAACAAAGCTTTATTATGCAATGGCGATTGATACTTACTACAAATTTCTTGTCTTTCACCTTCAAATCTCTTCGTTTTTTCTGTGTTTTGCAATAGGTGCATTGACAAAATATCAAATTCATCCTTTCTAAGAATCATAGAATCTTTTAATATGCGTTCTATCAACAAATACTCCATTGGCTCAAGTAATTTGTGCTTAGCACCATCAATAAAATAAGTATTAGTGCTACGCTCATATCTTAATTCTGTAGAACTAAATGATTCACTCAAATAAAGCCTAATATTTTCTATGTCCCTATCAAAAGTTCTCGGAGAGCAATCATTTTCAAAACAAAAGATTGTTTTATTTATTTTCTCACCATTAACCAACTTTGAAAACAGTAATAAAAGTCTTGTTATTTTGTCCATCTCTGCCTCCTTTTTTTTATATCTGTATTATACCACAAAACCTCGCCAACTGTATGGCGAGGTCAAAAAATATACTATTTTTTCACATTAGGATTTACATTTATTATTTTTTGATTATTCTTGGCTATATTAACACATACAGTCTAATATCCAACACACTTCACTTGTACAATTAACAAAGAAACAGAAAATTTATCTGCAATATTACCTTTATCCATTCTCAAAAGTAAATCGTAATCGCTGGCCCTATTGGTACTTTTTGTTCAAAAATCATGATTGATAACTTACCATTGTTCCTAACACCTTTTTCAAGTATAATAAAGTGAAATAAAAAAGAAAGGTAAGGTAAATACACACTATGTATAAGAGAAAAAAATCTTGGCAACAACTGCTTTTTCCCCTTTTCCTATGTATTGGAATTCTTTGTTTTGTTACAGGATGCCACAGGGATACTTCAGTTGCAACAGATAAGTTGCCCTTAAAAGTCTCTAGTGTAGATGATTTGAAAGGCAAAAAAATCGGAGTGCAATTAGGTACCACTGGAGACCTATACGCATCTGATTACGAAAATGACGATTATGGAACAAAGGTGGAACGGTATAACAAAGGAAACGATGCCATACAAGCATTAAAAAACGATAAAATTGATGCAGTCATTATAGATGAAGAACCAGCGAAAGCCTTCGTAAATGCCAATTCTAACTTACTTATTTTAACAGAGGATTTTGCCAATGAAGAATACGCAATTTGTATTGGAAAAGAGAATACTCAACTCCTTGACAATATAAATCAAGCACTAGAACAATTAAAGGAAAATGGTACTCTTGATAAGATAAAGAAGAATTATACCGGAAGCGATTCCGAAAAAGGTTGCTTTCCCTATATTCCAATGAACATAGATCGACCAAACGGAACCTTAACCGTGGCAACGAATGCCACGTTCCCACCTTATGAATACCATCAGAACGGTAAAATTACCGGATTTGATATAGATATGATGCAAGCCATCTGTGATATTTTGGGAATGGAATTGCAAATCGTGGACATGGAATTTGACTCTATTATAAATGCCGTACAGTCTGGGAAAGCAGATGTGGGGGCATCTGGTTTTACCATAACAGAGGAAAGAAAACAAAATATTAACTTTTCTATACCATATACCAATGCCAAACAGGTTATTATTGTAAAAAATCCCAATGCAACAGAAGACTCTCTTAGTTTTTCAGAAAAATTCAAACAAAACTTTTTAGAAGACGAACGATGGAAATATTTAACAGAAGGATTAAAAAGTACTTTAATTATTACGTTCTTTTCTTTGATAATTGGAATTATACTAGGTTTTTTAGTGGCTATCATTCGTACCTGGCATGAAAAAAACGGTGGACTTAGCATTTTAAATCTTCTATGTAAGCTTTATCTTACAGTGGTTCGTGGTACACCTGTGGTAATACAGTTGCTCATTATTTATTATGTAATTTTTTCCAGTGTAAATATTGATAAAGTTCTAGTTGCCGTAATTGCTTTTGGCTTAAATTCCGCTGCTTATGTTGCGGAAATTGTGCGTTCTGGTATTATGTCCATTGAACAAGGACAATTTGAAGCCGGGAGAAGCCTTGGACTGACCTTTTCTCAAACTATGAGACACATCATTTTACCACAGGCAGTGAAAAATATTTTGCCTGCTCTTGGAAATGAATTCATCGTATTACTAAAAGAAACCTCCATCAGTGGTTACATTGGTCTTGCTGATTTGACTAAGGGAGGAGACATTATTCGAAGTGTTACCTACGAACCATTTTTACCACTGGTTGCAGTAGCCCTAATTTACTTGGTATTAGTAACCATATTAACCTCCGGGGTACATGCTTTAGAAAGGAGACTTGCAAGCAATGAAAAATCTCACCAATGACGTTTTAATTGAGGTAAATAACTTATGTAAGTCCTTTGGAAAACAACAGGTTCTAAAAGGAATTACAACTACTATTCGACAGGGAGAGGTAATTGCCATTATTGGTCCTTCCGGTTGTGGAAAATCCACTTTTCTTCGTTCCCTTAATTTACTGGAAGTTCCCACCGCAGGACATGTTATTTTCGAAGGAACAGATATTACAGATAAATCTGTTAATATTAATAAAGTACGTGAAAAAATTGGGATGGTATTCCAGCAATTTCATCTTTTTCCTAACATGACGGTAAAAGAGAATATTATGTTAGCACCGGTTCAATTAAAAAAACTCACGAAAACAGAAGCAGAAGAAAAAGCGCTTACACTTCTTGAGAGAATTGGCTTATCTGACAAAGCAGATGCTTATCCTTCCTGGCTATCCGGCGGTCAAAAGCAACGGATTGCCATTGCCCGTTCTTTGGCAATGAACCCGGATATTATGCTTTTTGATGAACCAACCTCTGCGCTGGATCCGGAAATGGTAGGAGAAGTACTTTCTCTTATGAAGGATTTAGCAAAGGATGGTATGACTATGGTAATTGTTACACACGAAATGAGTTTTGCAAGAGAGGTTGCCAATCGTGTTATGTTTTTTCACGAAGGAATTATTTGCGAAGAGAATTCTCCTGAAGAATTATTTACCAATCCAAAAAATCAACGTTTGCAGGATTTTTTAGGACGAGTACTGTAGAAACAAACCTAAAACATTACACTTTTCTAAACAATCTGTACACAACCCTTTGAGAGGGTTCTAGAACAAAGTGGACGAAAAATTATCTATAAAATTAGTAAAAGGGAGTGGGTCAAAGTACCTACTCCCTTTTACTAACTTTATAGCTGTTCCATAAGATTAACCATCTCGATTGCAGATAATGCACAATCATAACCTTTATTACCAGCTTTTGTACCTGCACGCTCAATTGCCTGCTCAATATTTTCTGTGGTTACAATTCCAAATAGAACCGGAACACCTGTATTTAAACCAACCTGAGCAATTCCTTTAGAAACTTCATTACATACATAGTCATAATGAGAAGTTGCACCTCTAATTACTGTACCTACACATATGACTGCATCATACTTTCCAGACTGTGCCATTTTAGATGCAATCAATGGAATCTCATATGCTCCCGGAACCCATGTTGCTGTAATGTTTTTCTCTTCTACACCATGTCTTACCAATCCATCTATGGCACCACTAAGCAATTTACTTACAATAAATTCATTAAAACGAGACGCGATAATTCCTACCTTCATGCCTTCTTTTGCTACTAATTTTCCTTCTACTACATTAATTCCCATGGTTTCATTTCCTCCTAATGATTATATATTTAATGACAGAGACACACTGTTTTGTCTCCATGTGTAACTGTTCAACCAACGTAATTATTTCACCACTAACAATTATTATTACAGTTTCGCCCCAACAGATCTGTTACTATAATAATACACTTTGGTGCACAAAAATCTGCTATAAATTTTCAAGTAAATGTCCCATACGATGTTTTTTTACTTTCAAATATTCCAAATCATGCTTCTGTGCCGGAATTTCAATTGGAATTCTTTTGCTTACTTCTAATCCAAATCCATCTAATCCATACACTTTTGTAGGATTGTTGGTAAGCAGACACAAGGATTTCGCACCCAAATCTCGTAAAATCTGTGCACCAATCCAATACTCCCGAAGATCCGGCTTAAATCCAAGCTTTACATTAGCATCCACTGTATCATATCCTTGCTCTTGAAGCTGATATGCTTTTAATTTGTTGATTAGACCAATTCCTCTTCCTTCCTGACGCATATACAGAAGAATTCCTCTTTCTTCTTTCTCTATCTGCTTCATAGCTTCTGCCAGCTGTTCTCCACAGTCGCATCGATTGGAGCCAAATACGTCTCCTGTCAAACACTCTGAATGAACACGACATAGTACATTTTCACCATCACCTATGTCACCCTTTACCAAGGCTATATGATGCTCACCGGTAATATCATTTACATATCCATACATTTTAAATTCGCCATATTTTGTAGGCATGTTTACTTCCGCTTCTCTTACCACATGTTTTTCGTGGATACGACAATAATCCTGTAAATCCTTAATGGTTATAAATTTTAAATTATGCTCCTTTGCCAACTCCCAAAGTCTTGGAGTTTGCATCATGGTTCCATCCTCTTCCATAATTTCACAACAAAGACCACATTCTTTTAAACCCGCCAAACGACATAGATCCACCGTTGCTTCTGTATGTCCGTTTCTAGTTAACACTCCACCGTCACGGGCTACCAAAGGAAACATATGTCCCGGATGTCTAAAATCCTCAGGCTTTGCACTATCTTCCACACACTTCATTGCTGTTAGTGAACGCTCAATTGCGGAGATTCCCGTTGTGGTATCCACATGGTCAATGGATACGGTAAATGCAGTTTCATGATTATCTGTGTTATGAGTTACCATTTGATTTAATTTTAGCTTATGAGCAAGCTCTTTATTCATAGGCATACAAATAAGCCCTTTGGCATATTTGGCCATAAAGTTTACATTTTCCGGGGTAGCAAACTGAGCGGCACAAATCATGTCTCCTTCGTTCTCTCGATCCGGATCATCTGTTACCAAAATGATTTTTCCTTGTCTTAATTCTTCTAACGCTTCTTCAATTGTATTGTATTTGTTTCCCATAATTTTTCCTTTCTATATTTTTATATATTGGTAGGGCAAACCCTACTTAAAGCCATATTTTTCTAGAAACTCTTCTGTAATATTACTTTCCTTTTTCTTATTTTGTGCAAGAAAAAACTTCTTTACATATTTTCCAATCATATCATTTTCTAAATTTACCATATCTCCTACCTGTTTGGAAGATAGTGTAGTGTTTGCTCTGGTATGTGGAATAATAGACACAGAGAAGCTGGTTTGTGTTATTTTTGCCACAGTAAGACTAATTCCATCAATACCAATAGAACCTTTCTCTACAATTCCATCTAAAATACTATCTGATGCGGAAATTGTATACCAAACAGCATTTCCCTCCGGAGAAATGGATACAATCTTTCCCACTCCATCAATATGCCCGGAAACAATATGCCCACCAAATCTTCCATCTGCTGCCATTGCTCTCTCTAAATTTACTTTGTCACCCTTTTTTAGACTTCCTAAATTGCTCCGATTTAAGGTTTCTCCCATTACATCTGCAACAAAGGATCCTTTCTTTAAATCCGCCACAGTTAAGCATACTCCATTTACGGCAATGCTGTCTCCTAATTTTGTTCCCTCTAAGACTTTAGAAGCTAAAATGGAAATCTGCCCTTTGGGACCAATTTCTTCCATACTTAATACATCCCCAAGTTCTTCTACAATACCTGTAAACATATCTTCCTCCTAACTACACATTACTCTTTCTTACACCCTTGCTTGCCAATCTTCCGACATGCTTTCAGCTCCTAATTACACATTATTCTTTCCACACTCTATTGGCATATTTTATATTCCAATAAAATATCCGATCCTAACAAAGTGGTGTTCTCTAACGAAAACTTATATGCCTCATCAGGATAATCTACACCTTTTCCAGAAACCGGTGTTTTGGCGTTTTCCCCACCAAAAATTTTAGGTGCTATATAAACATAGGCTTTTGAAACAATGTTTTGTTGTAGGGCGCCTTCATTTAATATGCCACCGCCTTCTAACAAAATACTATCCACTTCTTTTTCTCCAAGTATAACCATCAGCTCCTGTAAATCAATATGCCCATTTTTTTCTTTTATAGGTATCACTTCTATATTTCGTTTCTTAAGTTCCATTTTCTTTTCTTGCATTTCTTTCGTAAATACCTGTTCTTTTATCGCCACAATGGTAGGTATATCCTTAGCCGTATTTACAATCTGACTCTCTAACGGTATACGCATATTACTGTCGCATATAATTCTGATAGGATCAATTCCACCATCTATACGACAATTTAATAATGGATCGTCTTTCAATACAGTGCCAATTCCCACCATAATGCCTTTATAACAATGTCTCAGTTCATGAACCTGTTTCCTTGCCTGTTCTCCTGTAATCCATTTGGATTCTCCGATTCCCGTTGCTATCTTTCCATCCATTGTCATAGCATATTTCATAGCCACATAAGGTGTTCTCTTGCTTATATAATGGAAAAAAATAGGATTTAATGCGTCACATTCCTGTCTCATAAAATCTTCTTCTACTTGGATTCCTGCTTTTTTTAGCTGTGCAACACCTTTTCCTGCAACCAATGGATTGGGATCTCTAGAGCCAATCACTACCTTTGCAATTTTTTGTTCTATAATTGCTTCTGTACATGGTGGGGTTTTCCCATAATGACAACAAGGCTCTAGAGTGACGTAAATGGTAGCGCCGTTGGCTGACTCAGTTAAAGAAGCGATTGCATTTCGTTCTGCATGGAGTCCACCACATTTCTCATGAAACCCTTCTCCAATGATTCTACCATCTTTTACAATAACAGCTCCAACCATGGGATTTGGGCTAACAAATCCGGCTCCTTTTTTCGCCAATTCAATGGCTCTTTCCATATAATAATGATCCGATGACATATCCTACCTACCTCCAAATTGGTAACCATTCAGCCATGCATAAATATATGTAAGTTGAATGTGAGAGCCTGTTCTCAAGGGACAACATTCACATATATTTATACGGAAAACGCCAGACATGCGTATTTTGCCAGCCTAGATGTATGTCTTTAGTCATAATTATATTCTACAAAATACGAATGGCATGACTGAACAGTTACTATTTTTCACTGTTGCCTTTTTTGCTTTATAGGACGAAGTTTCCTATAAAGAAATAAAAGAAAGCCTCAGATTGAATCCGAGGCTTTCTTTTTACGCTTTTATCTATATCTGCATGCTTTTCTATGTGAAATCTTAATATAAAACTCTTGTTTCTATATCTTTATGGCTCACATAAAAACTCCATTGCTTAGACAAATACATTCGCATCTGTCTACTTAAGAAATTACCTATATATCCCATTATGAAATGCTACCATAACTACTCCTTACATTCCTTAAGCAAACTCTTCATTGATTGCATGCTAAAATATCTTTTCCAAACATCTTCTCTCATCCAGACTGTACTGTCGGCTTTGGAATCACACCAAATCCTGCCTTTCGGCTTGCGGGCTATACCGCCGGTAGGGAATTTCACCCAGCCTCGAAGAATTATTCAATTTTATAGGCACATTATAACCTTACTATCTATATAAATCAAGTATATTTTTTACCTTAATCTCATTCCTTATCTCTCACCTTCCAAATCTAATATTTTTAGCTAATCAAAAATTGTGCTGTAAGTAACCCAAAACATATTTATCTACAGTATTTCCCTCAAAATACTGATGTCCGCTTTTCCTGAATATGAATCTTCTTAGCTAATAATAAATCATTAACTGAATCAACCTCTGTCCACTCATAGTTACATATATCTGTATAATACAATTTGAAATTGTTTTTAAATATCAACTGAACTAGTGCATTCTCGTACCACTGATCATAGAATCCCTCTTCTATCATAGAATTCATTTCCTCGCGCATCATTAACGCGCTTGCACGGTCAAGCTTAGTCACACCTGCATACTCTCCATAATAGCTATTAAGCTCCTTGCTCATTACAAGAACCTGCTCTCCTGAAACCTCTACATTATAATCCCCATCAATCTTAATTGAACTGTCAACTAATACTGTTGGTCTGTCAACTGGCTTACACATCACTTCCTTTATAAGCTCATCTGACATAACTATATCGCCGT
>JAFQAU010000246.1 GCA_017399885.1 Lachnospiraceae bacterium | reverse complement strand
TTTTATCTCTAGATATGACGTTTTTAATATATTCCGTCATACTAAGAGCAGCTCTCTCCATTAACACCATAGACAGAATACCAACTTCGCCTATATATATTCTTACACTCTATAAATAAGCATGGATAAACTGTTTTTTAACCAATAACTACGTCTTTCAATTTGGACACAAATGATTTCAAAAGGCTTGAAGTGGAAATATATCTTACACACTCTCTTGGACATAATCCAATGACAATAAATTCACTGAATAAGCCACAACCTATTAAAAGACAAGGTTGTATACAGTGCTCTACAGATATATTTCCAGTCCAAGCCAAGTGCTAAAATATTATGCCGAACTGATACTTTGAAATTACTTCTAGAATTTACGAAATCTATCATAACGTTCTTTTACTATTTCTTCAGCCGTCTTATCTTTATATTTTTTTAAAAATGCCAATATTCCCTCACGCATTTGTGTACTTATATCAGAATACTCAAAAATATCTGCTGGTATCTCTTCGTCAATAATCTGTTCTACAATTCCCAATTCCTTTAATTCATGAGCTGTTATCCGCATTATCCCAGCAGCCTCTTCTGCTCTTTTGCTATCCTTCCATAAAATTGAAGCAAATCCTTCAGGTGATAATACTGAATACGTTGCATTTTCCATCATCCAAACCTCATTGGCAACTCCTAATGCAAGCGCACCACCACTTCCACCTTCTCCAATGAAAATAGCTAATATTGGTACTTTAAGTCCTGCCATCTCAAATAGATTTCTAGCTATAGCTTCCCCCTGACCACGTTCCTCTGCCTCCATTCCACAAAAAGCTCCTGGAGTATCTACAAAACATACTATTGGTCTATGAAACTTCTCTGCCTGCTTCATCATTCGAAGTGCTTTTCGATAACCCTCCGGATATGGCATTCCAAAATTGTGTTTTTCATTTTCCTTAAGATTTCTTCCTTTTTGCTGCCCTATAACCGTTACATATTGTTTTCCAATTGTTGCAATTCCACCGATTATAGCTTCATCATCACGGTATAATCTATCTCCATGCAGCTTCATAAACTGATCAAATACTTCATTGATATAATCCTGCGCATAAGGTCGGGTACTACTCCTTGCAATCTGTACCTTTTCCCAAGGGGTTCTTTCCATGCTTAATTCCTGTTCCATTTTGCACCTTACCTTTCCTCATTACAGCGTACTACGCAACAAGTAATGTAAAACCCTTTTCATTTTTCCACGTGATACAATTTTATCTATCATTCCATGTTCTAATAAAAATTCTGCACTTTGAAATCCTTCCGGAAGCTTTTGATGTATTGTCTGTTCAATTACTCTTGGCCCTGCAAATCCAATTAAAGCCTTTGGCTCTGCAAGAATCACATCTCCAAGCATTGCAAAGCTGGCAGTAACGCCACCTGTTGTAGGATCGGTCAATACAGATATATATAATAAGCCTGCTTCATCATGACGCTTTAATGCCTGTGCAGTCTTTGCCATCTGCATTAAAGATAGCATACCCTCTTGCATTCTAGCGCCTCCAGAACAACAAAATATAATTACTGGTAGCTTTTCGTCTGTTGCTCGCTCAATCATTCTGGTAAGTTTCTCACCTACAATCATTCCCATGCTTCCCATTAAAAAATCCGCTGACATGACACCTATTGCTGTTTCCACGCCACCAATCGTACCTTTTCCAGTTACAACCGCTTCTGAGAGACCTGTACTTTGTTGATTCTTTGCTATCTTTTTTTCATAATCTGGAAAATCCAATGGGTTTTTAGTTTGCAGTTCTTTATTCCATTCCTCAAAACTCCCTGCATCTAACACCATTCCTAATCGCTCCATTGGAGCTACACGAAAATAATGTCCACACTTTGGACATACATGTTTACGTTCAATCACATCTTCTGTATATACAATACGATTGCATTTTTCGCATTTTTGAAAAAGTCCTTCCTCTGGCTGTTGACGATGGTATTTTTCCATTATTTTTTGGGACTTTTTATCCTGTTTCCTAAATATCATAGTCTACATCTCCCTAACTAAAATATGTTCGGTTAATCTTTTCTACATCGCCTTCTTCAAACGATTCTTCCGAAGTTAAACGATACAAAAATTCTGCATTTGTTTCTACTCCCTCAATCACAAACTCACTTAATGCACTTTTCAGTTTCTGTATTGCTTCAGACCTATTCTCTCCGTGCACAATTAATTTTGCAATCATGGAATCATAACAAGAAGGAATTTTATATCCCTGATACATGGCAGAATCTATACGTATCCCATTTCCACCAGGTATATACAGACTTTCTATAGTTCCTGGACATGGAGTAAAATTTTCTTCTGGCTTTTCAGCATTGATTCGACATTCAATAGAGTGTCCTTGTATTCTTATATCTTCTTGCTTATAACTCAATGTTTTACCCATAGCTATGCGAATCATTTCTTTTACTAAGTCCACTCCCGTTACCATTTCTGTAACAGGATGTTCAACCTGTATACGGGTGTTCATTTCCATAAAATAAAAATTATTATCTTTATCTAATAAAAATTCTACTGTTCCTGCAGAATGATAATTGGCAGCCTTTGCAGCCTTTATTGCTGCTTCTCCCATCTTCTTTCTTAATTCATCATTAACAGCAATAGAAGGTGTTTCTTCGATTACCTTCTGGTGTTTTCTTTGAATTGAACAGTCTCTTTCCCCAAGATGTATTACATTTCCGTATTTATCTGCTAATATTTGAACTTCAATATGCCTGCAATCCGCAAGATATTTTTCCAAATACATAGAACGATCTCCAAATGCATTCTCCGATTCTTTTTGCGCAGTTGCAAATAAGTCCATAAAGTCTTTCTCTTGCTTAACAATTCGCATTCCTTTGCCGCCACCGCCGGAAACCGCTTTTATTATTACAGGATATCCCATTTCATCAGCCATTTCCTTTGCCTGACTGGCATCTAATACAGGAATATCTCCACCTGGAATTACTGGTACGCCTGCTGCCTTCATAACTCTTCTGGCTTCAGACTTATTGCCCATTTTTTCTATGCTTTCCATACTTGGACCTATGAAGTTGATTTTACATTCCTGACACATTTTTACAAACTTGCTATTCTCTGATAAGAAACCAAATCCCGGATGAATCGCATCTGCACCTGTAGCAAAAGCCGCACTTAAAATACGCTCCATATTTAAATAGCTTTCCTTTAATTTGTATGGTCCAATACAAACTACTTCATCCGCCAATTGTGCATGCAATGCCTCTTTATCAACATCTGAGCAGATTGCTATACTTTTTATTCCCATCTCTCTACATGCACGAATAATTCGAACTGCAATTTCTCCTCTATTGGCAATCAATACTCTCTTGATTTGCTTATTCGATTCCATGAAAAACCTCTTTTCTATCCCGACCTTGCAAGATTACATCAATGCAAACATTAATTCTGCTTCTACTGCCTTTTTTTCTCCTTTATAGGCAATTGCTTTTCCAATCCCTATAGGTCCTTTTACTTTTATCATCTCTACTTCTAGTTTTAAACAGTCTCCAGGTACTACTTTATCACGAAATTTCGCTTCCTTAATTCCACCAAATACCGGTGTTTTTCCCTTATGCTCTTCTGCAGATAAAATCGCTACTGCTCCTACCTGTGCTAATGCTTCAATTATTAACACACCTGGCATAATTGGTTCTTGTGGATAATGTCCTTTAAAGAAATCCTCATGAAATGTCACACATTTCACCCCAACTGCACGTTTTCCTGGTTCTAATTCATCAATACGATCAACTAAAAGAAAAGGATGTCTGTGTGGTATAATTTCTTCTATTTGTTTTATATTTAACATATTACTACCTCAAACTTTCTATTTCTAGCTGGGTTCCCTATGGATGAAAATCAATAGGTTTATATCACAAGCTTCTTGCATTAGATTATGAATTTTATTACATTCAATATAGTAAAATTCACATGTATTTCTCAAACTATGTAAATTAAACAACGCGAATCAATGGCTGTCCATATTCTACTAGCTGTTCATTCTCCACATAAATTTCTGCTACTACTCCGTCTACTTCAGCTTCAACCTCATTCATTAGCTTCATTGCTTCAATAATTCCTATAGTTTGCCCTTTTACCACTCTATCACCTACTGAAACAAATGGTTTCTCCCCCTCTGCCTTTGCAGCATAAAAGGTACCTACTAAAGGTGATTTTATATCTGTTCCTTCGTTTGATGTGGCTTTTTGATCTTCCTGTGCCTGATTTTGCACTGGTAATACAGCTGTAGCAGGTACAATATTTCCTACTGTACCCTCTACAACTACCTTTTTTTTACTCTCTAATGTTAATGAAAAATCTTCTTCCTCTAAACAAAAAGAGGTCATATTACTATTGTCAAAACGATCCATGATCTTTAAAATCTTTTCGATATCCATTTCTCTGACTTCCTTCCACTATCCTATTTGACAAACGAGACAATCTTAAGTTTAATTTTTTATGCTTCCCATTTTTTTACTAAAATACTTCCATTGTGTCCACCAAATCCCAAGGAATTACTTAACGCATAATTTACTTTTTTCCCTGTCTCTGGTTCTTTTGTATAGTTTAAATCTAACTCTTCATCTGGAACCTGATAACCAACGGTTGCATGAATATAATCTTCCATGACAGATTTTACACATACAATGAATTCTACAGCACCTGCGGCACCTAACATATGTCCTACCATAGATTTTGTGGAATTCACATTTAAGTTATATGCATGATCGCCAAATGCTTTTTTAATTGCATAAGTTTCAAATAAATCATTATGGTGTGTGCTTGTACCATGGGCATTAATGTATTCTACATTCTCTGGCTTTATACCTGCCTCTTCAATCGCTAACGACATAGCTCTAGCTGCTCCGTCACCATCTTCCGCTGGAGAAGTAATATGGTACGCATCACAAGTTGCGCCATATCCAACAACCTCTGCCAATATATTTGCTCCTCTTGCCACAGCATGCTCATAGGATTCTAATATTACTACACCGGCACCTTCTCCCATTACAAAACCGTCTCTTTCTTTATCAAATGGTATAGATGCACGCTTTGGATCTTCTGAATTAGATAAAGCCGTTAATGCAGAAAAGCCACCAATACCAATTGGAGTAACGGATGACTCTGTACCACCTGCAACCATTACATCAGCTTCTCCCCATTGAATATAACGATACGCCTCTCCAATAGAATGTGTACCAGTAGCACAAGCTGTTACAATGTTGGTACATTTGCCCTTCAAACCAAAATAAATTGCCACGTTTCCTGCTGCCATGTTTGTAATCATTGTTGGAACTAACATTGGCGAGATTCTTTTAGGACCTTTCTCTAATAGTTTTTTATGCGCATTCTCCATAGCTTCTAAGCTACCAATTCCTGAACCTACACATACACCTATTCGATTGGTATCTTCTTTCTCTAAATCTAACTCTGATTGTTCTATTGCCTGCTTTGCAGCTGCCACAGCATACTGACAAAACAATTCCATTCTTCTTGCAGATTTTGCATCCATAAAATCTGCTGCCTTAAAATCTTCTACCTGAGCTGCAAGTTTTGATTTATACTCTGTAATATCAAAACGATCTATTTCTTTAATTCCTACTTTTTGTTCTTTTACATTATTCCAAAATGTATCAATTCCTGTACCAATAGGAGAAACAATCCCCATTCCGGTTACTACTACTCTCTTCTTTTCCATACTAACCTCCATACGGCTATTTATATATTTTTTCATTCACTATATTTTAGGAACTTTACAATTACTTATTGATGCATACCACCATCTACAGAAATTGTCTGCCCTGTAATGTATGAAGCTTTATCAGAAGCCAAAAATGCTACAGTTTCTGCAATATCTTTGGTGCATCCAAATCTTTTTAATGGTATCTGCGACATCATCTGCTCTTTTACTTCTTCTTTCAACACATTTGTCATGTCCGTTTCAATAAATCCAGGAGCTACAGCATTCACTGTAACACCCTTTGAACCAAGCTCTTTTGCCAAAGACTTAGTCATTGCTACAATACCTGCCTTTGACGCGCTATAATTAATCTGTCCGGCATTCCCACAAAGTCCAACAATAGAAGAAATACTAATAATATGTCCACCTTTTTGGCGAAGCATTTGTCTGGATGCATGTCTCATACAGTTAAAGGTACCCTTCAAATTTGTTGCTATTACTGCATCAAATTCTTCTTCCTTCATTGTCATTGCCAAATTATCCTTGGTAATCCCTGCATTATTAACCAATATATCAATTCTTCCATGCTCTTTCACTATGTCTTTTATCATTTGTTCTACTGCTTGAAAATCTGCAACATCACAACCATACAAAAAAGCTTCTTTTCCATTTGCATGAATAGTTTCTACTACTTCCTTTGCTGCACCTTCCGAATGTGCATAATTTACGATTACTTTAGCACCATACCCTGCTAGCGTTAGGGCAATTTCTTTTCCAATTCCTTTTCCTGCACCGGTTACCAATGCTACTTTTCCTGTTAACATATTTTTTCCTTTCAAAAAACAATTTGTCACTATACTCACTCATATTTATATTATTTCCCGCAAAGCAAGCTTTTGCCAATAAAAAACTTATACACACAAAAGGGATTATTCCTTACATTACAGGATCTTACATATGACGTTATAGTTCCTTCAATTTTTCTAAATCTTCAACTTTTTCTATATTTATAACGGTTACTTCACGACTTATTTTCTTTATTAAATTACTTAGTGTACGCCCAGGACCAATCTCAACAAATGTATCCACGCCCTCAGCTATCATTTTTTCTACACTTTCCTGCCAACGAACGGAAGATGACACCTGTTTTGTAAGAAGTTCTTTTACATCTTCTTTCTTTGTTATATATTCAGCTGTTACGTTGGTTACATAAGGATACTTTGGCTCTTTAATATCTATCGGCTTTAATTCATCAGCCAACTTTTCTCCTGCTCCCACTAACATTGGAGAATGAAATGGTCCACTTACTTTTAATGGCATTACTCTTTTTGCTCCAGCCTTTGTAAGCTCTTCTCTTGCCACTTCTAATCCTTCTACTTTACCAGAGATAATTATCTGTCCCGGACAGTTATAATTCGCCACGGATACTCCATCAATTTTTTCACAAACTTCTTCTATTATCTCTTTTGTAGAACCTAATACTGCACTCATTCCACCAATTCCAACAGGTACTTCATTTTGCATGTAAATACCACGTTGTCTACTAACCTTAACTGCATCTTGAAAATCCATTACCTCGCTGGCTACAAGTGCAGAATATTCTCCAAGACTTAAACCTGCAGTCACATCAGGCTGCATAATCTCAAGTACTGGTTGTAAAATTGCAACACAAGCAGTTAACAAAGCTGGTTGTGTATATTCTGTTAAATTAATCTTCTCTTCTTCTTCAAAACATATCTTTTCAACGTCTATATCCAGACAAGCATTTGCTTTTGCAAATATCTCCTTACTAGATTCAAATTGCTCATAAAAATCCTTTGCCATTCCGATCTGCTGTGCACCTTGTCCTGGAAATACAAATGCTACTTTTCCCATATCTTATTCCTTCCTATAACTGTGCAGTTCTGTCTTTTACCACATCTACTGCTTCTTTTACTATCTCTTGGATGATTTCCTGACAAGTTTGCTCCTTAGATACTAAACCAGCAACTTGTCCTGCCATGAAGGAACCAGCTTTTTTATCCCCTTCAAACACAGCTTTTCGTAATGATCCTAATGTTAAATGTTCTAACTCTTCGAATGTTGCTCCCTCTTTTTCCATCTTTATATACTCTCTTGTCATTGCATTTCTAAGAGTACGAACCGGATGACCTGTAGTTCTACTTGTTACTACTGAATCAATATCTTTTGCTTTTAGTACTAATTCCTTATAGTTCTCGTGTACAATACACTCTTTCGCTACAAGGAAACGTGTTCCTATCTGCACTGCTTTCGCACCAAGCATCATAGCAGCTGCAAATCCTCTACCATCAGCGATTCCACCTGCTGCAATTACAGGTATCTCCACTGCATCTACTACCTGCGGAACCAAAGCCATAGTAGTCAACTCTCCAATATGACCACCTGATTCACAACCTTCCGCAATTACAGCTGCTGCACCACAGCGTTCCATTCGCTTCGCAAGTGCAACAGAAGCAACCACAGGAATAACTTTTACTCCTGCCTCCAACCATTCTTTCATGTATGGTTCCGGTGTTCCGGCTCCTGTAGTAACTACAGATACGTTTTCTTCCACTATTACTTTTGCTATATCCGGTGCAGCTGGATTTAGTAACATAATATTTACTCCAAACGGTTTATCTGTTAATGCTTTTGTTTTACGAATTTCTTCGCGAACCTGTTCTGCGCCACATCCTCCTGCAGCTATAATACCAAGTCCTCCTGCATTTGAAACCGCTGCTACTAAATTATGTTCTGCTATGTTAGCCATTCCTCCCTGCAAGATAGGATATTCAATCTGTAAAAGTTTTGTTACTTCTGTATGCATTTTGCAAAGCTCCTTCCCAATTGGTTAATTATTTTGTTGCTTCCTCTAAATAGTTAACAACTTCTTGTAATGTGTGCATCTCTGATGCTTTTTCTGTTGGAACTTCGATTCCAAATTCTTCTTCAATTGCCATAACAAATTCAAACAAGTCTAAAGAATCAATTCCTAAATCATCTTGAAGATTTGTTGTTGGTGTAATCTCCTCAACATCAATGTTCCACTGTTCTGCCATCATTTCTCTTACTTTTTCTAACATAATTTTCCTTACCTTTCTGTTTGTTAAATTTATATTTGCTTTGGCAGTTTATCTTCCAAAATCAAATTCAACATCGTAATAATTGTACATAATAAGGCATACTCTATCACCTTATCTTGTCTACTGATGCTACAATTCAATAGATAAATTCGCCAAAAACTTACCACATAATATAACAAAGTGGACAAGCCCATGTCAACTTCCTAAATTCTCCATTCATAAAGAAACTTGTTCCACTTTACATGTCTCTTTGGCACTCTATACATCTTCCTAAAGAATCTGTGCATGCATAACTAATAAATGCTACAAACGTGCCTTTGATGCCTTGGACATTATAAACCCAAGAAAAACTAAAATTCCTACTACAAATAGTCCAATTCCTGCTATCAAACTGGCAATTCTAACATGGCCATTTGCAATAATTCGATTCAACTTATGCTGTTGTCTCTTTAAATCCTTTTCTAAATGTAAATCTTCTAAAATAGAAGCATCTAATTGATTAAACATATTGATTAGCTTATAATTCTCCATACAATTCCTCTTTCTCCAGATTATTCTCCTGACAAAACCTGGTATTCTTTTTTCATTTGCTTCCTTAACCTACTCAATTTACTATCTACAGCATTTACTGTCATTCCCATATGAAATGCAATCTCCTTTGAACTTTGGAAATAGTAATATCGTCTTAAAACCATCTCCCGTTCTTTCTTCTTCAAGCTGCCAATTATCTTCCCAAGAACTTGCATATTTTCTTTCTGTTCCATCGTTCTTTCTACATTCTGTCTATGATCTACATACTCCGCTGCCAGCTCTGCTAATTCTTCTCTTTGAGCAGTTCCTTCCATTCTGCTAATCTTCCTTAGGCGATTAATAGCAGTGTTGCGAACAATTACAGATAAATATGTTTTAAAGGATGCCCTTTCAAAATCAAATGCGTCTATATGTTTCCATACTTTCATATATGTATCATTCACACATTCTTCTATATCCTCGTTATTATTTCCAAGGATACCTGTAGCAATATAGACTAATAATTTTTCATACTTCTCCGTTAAAGCTCTTAATCCTTCTTCATCTCGATTCTCAATAAGCTTAACTATCTTTTTGTCGCGCAACGTTTTCACCTCCTGCTATTTGCAAGGATCCTATGTTTTTCAATACTTTCCTTTTACATATACACTATCTTTTCATCAATCTTGCATTTTTTTTATTTTTTCTTTTATGAAAGAGTCTCTCGCTAACAATATCGTAACATTTCTTGCAACCCTTTAGATATTTTGTTATAGTGATGATACTAGATTATTACGAACAGAAGAACTTTGTGTATTGCTGTGATATATTGTTTTGAAAGGAGATATTTCTAATGAAAAAAAGATGGGAAAATCCAGATGTAACAGAATTATCAGTTAAGGCTACTGCATACAACTGTAATAATGGTTTTGGTGGGGATGAGCATAGTCCAGCCGAATTTCACCCAGAACTAACTCCAGTAAGCGGGGAAACACTTCCAACGAATCCATTCCAACCACCAATGAATGGACATAAACCTGGACATAAACCTGGACATAATCCTGGACATAATCACGGGAAACATTAATACCAAATAACAAGCTCCCAACTAGCTATTGAACATCTTATAGAATAATGCAAGGAACTTTCCTACAGGATGAATGAACGCGCCTGATTTCATACATGAAATCAGGCGCGTTTACTAATGAAACAAACCTAATTTTTTTACAAACAAAAACCGCTCTTGTAATTTTGGATTATCCTGAAATTCTTTTGGCACCTGTTGGTAATCAATTATTTCTCCATTAAACAGACTGTCTGCTCGTGACTCTTTCTTATCCAATTTTTCATATAAAATATTAAATATCACATAGTAATGTGCCACATCTTTTCCATATTCTCTAGCACCAAAACTTACAAGATCTTGTAATAACTGATCTATTTCTTCTGTTTCAATATAATTCTGCTCTCCATATATTACCGGATCAAGATGAAAATATTTTGTGCACAAACTCATAAATACCTGACTAAATCTCTTATATCCCAAATATTCCATACTACACCAGAAGCTTTTCATATCAATCTCGTTCCCATATTTTTCCAAAAACCATGTAATATCCAAACAATATCTTACGGATATTCCTTGATATATAAAGTGTTTTATCATGTGGAACATTTGGTATATTAAATGCTCCCTATGTCCCATACTATATATTTCCATATTACAACAATTTATTTTTACCAGTTTATTTTGATCTGTCAAATCCAATTCAGTTAATTTTTCAATCTGCTCCCCTTCCATATCTTCATACAAGGAAAAATGTAATTCTATTTTATGAAAACACTCTTCTCCTTCATAATAACAATAGGTAAGCACCTGTTCCTTATCCAACTTTCTTTCTCTTCTATAACCATTTCTTTCTAAGAGCTTTATGGCACCGTCTTTATCCTCTTTTGATACATAAATGTCTGTGTCTCCTGATTGTCTTATACTGAAATCATGATATAAATCAGCCAAAATATAACCCTTAAAAAATACAAGCTTAATTCCTTCTTTTTCTGCCTCTTCAACCAATGCTTTTACCAGTGGAATTTTCCTATATTCTCGCAATATAGCTTGTAAAGCTTCTTCCTTCCACTGTTTTTTGTAATTTTCATCATCTTCGCAAGGATATTTATCCACTACTGATACCAAGAAAGGCAGTAATTTATTTACCTTTGCATAATGGTAACACTCTTTTCTATGATGCATTAAATCTTCAACTTTGATTTCTTCATTCCTTCGTTTCTTTTCTATTAAATATGCAAATTTTTTATATTCCATATACCTCTCCTCTCACTTTATGTACCTTTTACTCCCCTTTTTCCACACTTTTTTACAAAATTATGTTTTACTTATATGATATTCTAGTTGTCAGGCAAAATTTTTGTTGGATATAAGCCTATGGAATTTATATTTTTCAAATTTACATGGGCTTACAAACATAACAAGTGACAAAATATAGTAATGTTTCTTTCTCTTTGTTATCATTTCACTCTGTTAATCCAGAAATCCTATGCATTTTCTTCTCCTACGATTTTATATATACATTTCTTTACTTCATTCATAGTATCTGATTTCTCTGGTCTTTTTATCACTACAATGGGCACATTAGCAGCTATATCTACACATAACTGAAATTGTTTGGCAGGCAATCCGGATATTCTTAACAAAGCCATAATGAATAACTGTTTTACAACCATTTCCAATTTATTAAATCCACTTAACTCTTCTGTTATAACTTCTCCATTATATTTTTTATTTTCTTCTAAATTAGGGTCATACCACTCCAAGGCAAAAAATGTATGTAGCTTTTGTGGTTCCGTTATAAAATCCTTATGTCTTTTTATTGCAAATTTATCTTTTCCCGGATCTATATAGATTAAGTCCTCCAATTTATACCCCTTCCGAATTGCCGCATCTCTACATAACTTCTGTTGCGGAAATGCAGGATATGCACAAAGAACCTGATCACGAAATCCAACTGCAACCACATCATCACTAATCATTTTTGCCCCTTCTTCAATTAGCTCCGTGGTCAAGGTAGATTTCCCCGCACCACTGGCTCCTGTAATAACAATTGCTTTTCCGTTTATAGAAACAGAACCACAATGCAATGCAACCATATCATGTAAATGAGCAAACATGGAAATTCCATATCCAAATACAAACTGCAATAAAAAGAGTGGGTCACTTCCAGAAGTATCTTCCACATAAATTTTACCCGTCTTATATACTGCAAAAATTCCATATATATTTCGCATCCAAATATAATCCTCTGTAAAATTTACATTATTGTTAATATTTTTATCCGCAATCTCTTGGTGTATCTCTTCTGGAACTTTTCCTATTATTAATTCTACGTCAAACTTATCCTTGGATATTGCCGGCATTAATTGAGCTATTTCTATACTACTACGAAAAATAAATCCCATTAACTGATAATAATAGTACATCTTTCTCCTCCTATTTTCTAACGTGTTATATTATTTTTGTAAAATGCGATTCCTATAGTATGCACACCAGAATTGCATGCATTAACAGCAGATGCTTTTTGAACAATTACCTTTTTAAATGGTACTCTCCTTAAAACTTCTTCTTTCACACATTCTAACTGCTTCTCTGAACATCCTACATGGGTTATGTACACAATCTCCTGATTAATATTCCATCTACGTAACAAACATAAATAAATCCATCGTTTCCATGATTTTTCTGTATTTCCCATTTTGATTCCCTTTAACACTGGTTTACTCTGCTTCATTCCTATAATCGGATGTATATGAAATTTCATAAATAGGCTTCCCATTGTCTTATTGAAATAGTTCTTGGAAAATAATATATCTGCTGTAGGAACAAAGAATTTACTTTCTACATAATCTTTCATTTTACATATGTTGTCACATATTTCCTGTACACTATACCCTTCTTTTGCCAATTTTGCTGCATATAGTGTTAATAAAGCCTGTCCACCGGATATTTGTCCTGAATCTATTACATGTACATGCCCAAAGCACTGTGCAGCCATTTTAGAATTCTCATATGACTGTCCTACACCTTTTGCCATGGATATGTGAATAACATTTTCTGCCCTTGTAAGTGTCTCTGCAAAAAATTCTTCATATTCTTCTACAGATGCACTGTCTACATAAACAGATTGTGCACCCATTTGCATGTACTTTACCAGATTATCTGAATCGATTTCTTTGCTATCCGCAAATCTTCCCTGTTTCGTACGAATAAACAAATATATAAGTTTAATCTTATACTGTTCTAACAATTCCTCTGTTAAATCCGTTACACAATCTGATGTTATACACACTTCTTTTCTTTTTTTTGCAATCCTTTGTATTCCTGTGAATGATTCTGAACTTTCTCTCCAATTCTTTCTATAGGTTACAATTTCTTCAGGTAAAAAGCTTTGAACCTTCTGTTCTAATACCAACCCTTGCATAGGTTTTTCCAAATAACTATCAAAGCCATATTGTTCACAAAGCTTTACAGACTCATTCGTAGAGCTTGCGCTTAATAAAATTACCGGTGTTTCTTTGCATAAACCATTTTCCTGTTTACGAATTTCTTCTAATGTCTCTGCTCCGTTCATTCCTGTCATCATGTAATCCATAAGAATTAGGTGATAATGCTTCTGTTTTGTTTTTTTCAGACATTCTGACCCACTGCCAGCCACATCTACCTGGACTTTCGTATCCTTTAGCATTTTTTTTACTACAAAAGTATTCATAGGACTATCATCCACTGCCAAAACTCTTGCTTTAGGCGCCTCAAAGCTTCTCTCATAAGATACATTTCCACCATTTCTGTTTTTTGCAAATATGTCTATTTCCCCAATAGGCTCTTTATTCACAATTTTTTGTTGTAAAATTACAGTAAATACACTTCCCTTTGTGTAAATACTATCAACCATAATTTCTCCATTCATCAATTCCACTAATTGCTTTGTAATTGATAAACCTAAACCACTTCCTTCTATACCGATATTATTTTTTTCATCTACCCTTCTAAAGGAATCAAATAAATAGTTTAAATCCTCTTTGCGAATACCAATACCTGTATCAGAAACAGACACTATCATGGTAATACTATCCTCGGTTTTATTCTCCATATTTACAGCTAGAGTGACTCCTCCCTCTTTGGTATATTTTACCGCATTCGTTAGAATATTTATTAAAATCTGTTTTATACGTTTCTCATCTCCATATAATTCCTTAGGAAGATTTTTATCAATTTCTAAATAAAATTCTAGTTTTTTTTCTTTCATACGAATTTGAAACATACCCACTAATTCTTCTAGCATATTCTCTACACTATACTCTACGGGAAGGATTTCCATTTTCTTTATTTCCATCTGTGATAAATCTAATATATCATTTACAAGCCTTAATAGCATCTTACTTGCCATCTGTATGTTTTTTGCATAATCCTGAACTTCTTCTGATTGACTTTCCCTTAAAATCATCTCATTTAACCCAATAATTGTATTAATTGGCGTTCTAATCTCATGACTCATATTAGCAAAGAAAGCGTTTTTGGATTTACTTGCTATTTCTAATTGTTCTTTTTGTTCTAATACTAACTTTCGTTCTGCTTCATATAAGTAAATTTGATACCGAATCATACCACAAATGATAGCACTTACACAAAACAAAGCCACAATAGAATCTATTAGCGCTGCATCATGTGAAGCCATTTTTACAATCTGTTCAGGATGACGCCTTGCTATATTATAAATAAACACATCCATAGTTGCCGTTAGAATTATAAAAAAAGTCAGCTTTCTTCCAGAAAACATAATCACATTAAAAACCAATCCTAATACTAGCCATATAGGTGCACCACTTTCTATTCCTCCACTTATTATAAACATGATAGGAAAGAACAGTGTGTTTGCCAAAAAACCAACTGCTGTGGCTACCTGATATACTCTCTTTTCATTAATTACACCCAAAAAAGCTATTACAACCAAACCAAACAAAGGAATACAACTTATCAATGCCACGCTTTTGTCCATAGTCAGAAAGCTTATTATAATAGCAAATATAGACACAAAAGCTCCTAAAAGCATCATCATTCGGTATAATCTCAATCTTTGACTTGAACTAACATGAAAATACTTATTTTTAAACCGCTGAAGCATTGTGTTCTACCCCCTTTTATTGGTTTAACTGTTGCTTTAATTTTGCAACGTATTCTGCTCCTGACATATAATCTGACATTTCTACCTTTCTTCGAACAGGCTTCAAAACTTCTTTTAGAGGATTTCCTAAATACGCATATTGTTCCAATTCATCTAATAAGTCTTTCATCAACTGTTCCTCTAAGTCATACATTGCATCCTCTAATTCTGTCATAAGACGGTTAAAGGTATCCACTTCCATGCCAGGTAATTCTTGTTTTTTATCTTCTTCCACTTTAGGTTCCTCTTGCTGTTGTTTAAACAACGGATGCTCCATTATTTCCTTCGTTACTTGGTCATAGGTAGCAAGCATAGTATTATGATTTCCTTTAATATAATCAATATCATTTGCTTTACCGGCAAATTCCAGTTTTTTTGCCATTTCAGACAAGGCTACTGCTCCTATGCTAAGCATAAAACTTTTTATGGCATGAACGGAAATGGTATATTCCTTCCAATTTTCTTCCTCATACAAAGAAATTATTTGCTCTCTGGTTTTTCCTGCGTTTTCACAGTGCAATTGAAGAATGGATATATATCCCTCCTTACCTCCACAATACAAGAAACCACTTTTCGTATCCAAATCTCCAATCCTTAGTTCCTGCGATTGTTCCGGCTCTTTTTGCACTTCTTTTTTCTTAACTTCTTTATTTCCCTGCATTATATTAATAGTCTCTAGCTTATTACCATTCCATATATTCTCTTTTTTATTGTTGTCTTTCATTTCCTTCGTATCATCTACCGTACCATCTACCGCACCTGCCTGTGGACATTCCTGCTTAAAATTATAGTTGTTATTTTTTTCTTCTTTCTCTCCTTCCCATATCTGCATATTTTCCTCTGTTATTTCTTCATCTTCAATTTTAATTATTTGAATCTTTTCTTTTAGTAATGTACGTTTTAAAACACGTTCCAATTCTGAAACCATAACTGGCTTTTCTAGAAAATCACTAAATCCCTCCTCTATAAACATTTCTCTTGCCCCTGCAACTGCATTAGCTGTTAATGCAATAACAGGCACACTTTTATAATACATTCCGTTCTTTTTTCTAATTGCATGTAATGCCTCTATTCCATCCATCTCTGGCATCATGTGATCCATAAATACAAAATCGTAACACTGATCTTCTATCTTTTCTAACGCCATTTGTCCACTACTTGCTCTTGTGACCTTTATTTCATACTTTTGCAATAATTTCTCTATCACAGTAATATTCATTATGTTGTCATCCACCACAAGTACATGCGCTTCTGGTGCAATAAATGGATCAGATGTAACATAACCCTTGGTATTTCTTGGTTCTAAGCTTCCGTGTAATACGGATACTAATGGAAGAATATAAAAAGGTTTGTAAATATGAATTATTTTAGGATTACGTACTTGCTTTTCCTGGCTTCTTAAAAGAACCACTGAGACCCGTATTTTCTCTGCCAACTGATCGAAGTAGCACATATCTTCTAAATATTCCTCTAAGCCTAAAAACACATGGGTACATCCTTCTTTCTCTACTCCACTTTTTACTTCTTCTAAATCCTGCCAAATGGTATGTCTTACAGATATCTGCTCCAACATGCTTTGTATATTTCCCAAATACTCATCCCGAATATCCACTATTTCATATCTTTCCATGTTTACATAAACCCCAACACGGATCTTCTCTTTATTTCGTACATAGATAATCGGTCTCTCGTCAAAAACCTCTTGTGGAATCACGATTTTTATCTCACTGCCTTTTCCAAACTTACTAGATACCGTAAGTATTCCCCCCATTGCCTTTACCAATGCCTGAGAAATAGCAATTCCAAGCCCTACACCTCCCTGTGTTCGTCTTCTACTGGCATCTACCTGATTATAACTATCAAATAAGTTTACCAAGCTTTCCTCTGTCATTCCAATTCCCGTATCTTTAATGGTAATAATTAAATTAATACCATATTCTTCCTCTCGATAATCTATAGAAAGTACTACTCCACCATTTTCTGTAAATTTTATCGCATTATCTAAAAGATTCATAACAACTCTTTGTACTTTCTTTATATCCCCCACTAATCCACAGGGAATTTCTGCATCGCACTTTACCACAAGCGCAATATTTTTATTGTTCAATTTTTCCATTACCATGCTGATAACATCATTGAGAGAGGAGGTTAGATTATATGTTTCTTTTATTATCTGAGTCTTTCCTGATTGTAGCTCCGAGAAATCTAATATGTCACTAACCACTGTCATTAAATTGTATCCTGCTGCTTGTATATATTCTAAATATTCCTGAATTTTTTCCGAATCCCTTTCCTTCATCAATACTTCACTTAATCCACATATGGTATTTACAGGCGTGCGGATTTCATGACTTACATTTGCCAAAAAATCATCTTTTCTTCTCTCCGCATTTTGTAACTCCTCTATGATTTTTCCAAAACGAATTCTTCTCCCTTTTCGCTCTAAAATCCAAAATGCCACCAATATTTCAGCTAATATAGCATTTAAAATTTGCATAATAAAATGGGAATTCTCATCCAACGCACTCAAATTTAATCCATATTGTGTGAAATAAAAATAAATACAATGAAAACTAGTAAATAAAATAGCTATTATGGCTGTATCCAAAATCCCATATATTCCCGTAACCACAGCTAAGGTAATCATAATAGGTAACATTTCAATAAAATTGCCACTTTCTACACCACACAAAATAGTTGAGGTAAACGCCATAATTGTACATATATCTGCGCGAAACCGTAAATTTCTATACTTCTCTAAAACTACAACCCAATTTATTCCTGTTATTCCCATAATAAAAAAGGAAATCCACACTTCCCACTCATGTCTTAAAGACATAATACAGATACACAATTGGTAAATACTAACAATTGTTAGCAGAAATTTTTCTGATTTACTTTCAATAGCTGTATTATTTTCATATTTATCCATATATAAAGTTCCCCTTTCTTCACCCTCAGTAAAAATCTTTCTATGTTTTTATGCTTTT
>JAFQAU010000031.1 GCA_017399885.1 Lachnospiraceae bacterium | reverse complement strand
TGTAAAGGGTGCTGTCAACCATCCTGTGATGTAACGCCACTTTAGGTAGCAATACCTATTGGGGTTAAAGGTCGGAGGAGTAATCCGTTACTACGACTGGGCAGTTACAAGCCCACTACCTTTAGGTGGTGGGTAGTTGACGGACGAAACAGGAACACTGAAGATTCCATGTAAATATTCCTATACCGAGGGCTTTGTAAATGGTTACTGTCCTGTTCTCGTGGAAGCAAAATTGGAACAATTTAAAGAAGAGGATGGTTCCATTATGTTTGATGCCGAAGGTGGAAACTGGGGTATTATCGATACCAAAGGACTCTATGTTTTGGAGCCATCAGAGGAATTTGAAAATGTTGACAGTACCAATCCTGAGGAAGATTACTACTGTGGTGCAAGGAGATTTGGTCCGGTACAGGCTGGAGGAATTGTGGATTTTATAGCTGTTGACCAAGAAGATACAGTAGTGAAGACAGTCAAGATTGCATTTAATACACCGGTACGATAGGTTTAAATGTAGGCTTTTTGCTCGATTTTACATGGTTGTACAAGGTAAAGGAAAAATTTCCTTGACAAAAATATGGAGATTATATTACACTTTTTACTGTATAGAATATGAAGAACATTGCATTGAAGAGGAATAGTACAAGGAGAAAACATTTTAGAGAGAGAATTTACGGTGAAAGATTCTTATGTGGAAACTTTGGAACCTACCTTGGAGCACTATATGAAAGTATAGCGTACGCCTGCGTTAAAGGTTGTGTTATGTGGATTTCGCATAGTCAGAGTGAATCAGATTATGATTAAATTAGGGTGGTACCACCGAGCTTCTCGGTCCCTTGTAGGGATTGAGGGGCTTTTTCTTGCTTTATAGGAAAGTTCGTCCTATAAAGCAAAAAACGCGACCCGAGGATGCGCACGAATTTGTTTGGAAGATGTACTGCGTACCAAATTCGGCGCGGCAAAGCGTGCAAGCACATTGGGAAAGTGTAATGTCGCGGAGCGTGCTTGCACGCTTTGTTCCTTTATAGGAAAGTTCGTCCTATAAAGCAAATACGCTTCGCAGTGCGGTGCTTGTCCACTTTTTATAAAAATAAAGATTAGTGAAAAGGAGAAATATGTAATGGCAAATGAAAAAAAACTTGTAGAAGCAATTACCTCTATGGAAGAAGATTTTGCACAATGGTATACAGATGTGGTAAAAAAAGCAGAATTAATTGATTACTCCAGTGTAAGAGGGTGTATGATTTTAAGACCGGCAGGATATGCTATTTGGGAGAAGATTCAAAAAGAAGTGGATCGTCGTTTTAAAGAAACCGGAGTTGAAAATGTTTACATGCCTATGTTTATTCCAGAGAGTCTTTTGCAGAAGGAAAAAGACCACGTAGAAGGTTTTGCACCGGAAGTGGCATGGGTAACGCAAGGTGGTTTGGAGCCTCTACAGGAAAGATTAGTTGTAAGACCTACCTCTGAGACACTTTTCTGCGATTTATATTCTAATATAGTACATTCCTATCGTGATCTGCCAAAGTTATATAACCAGTGGTGTTCTGTAGTTCGCTGGGAAAAAACAACCAGACCATTCCTTAGAACTACTGAGTTCTTATGGCAGGAGGGACATACGGCACATGCTACTGCAGAGGAAGCAGAAGAAAGAACCGTACAGATGTTAAATTTATATGCAGATTTTTGTGAGCAGGTGTTAGCGATTCCTATGATTAAGGGAAGAAAGACAGAGAAGGAAAAATTTGCAGGAGCAGAATCAACATATACAATTGAAGCCTTGATGCATGATGGAAAAGCGTTACAGTCAGGAACCAGCCATAACTTTGGAGATGGTTTTGCGAAGGCATTTGGTATTCAGTATTCAGATAAAAATAATCAATTACAGTATGCACATCAAACATCATGGGGAATTACCACTCGTTTAATTGGTGCCATTATAATGGTGCATGGAGACGATTCCGGATTGGTATTACCACCAAGAATTGCCCCTATTCAGGTTATGATTGTTCCAATTATGCAGAAGAAGGAAGGCGTTTTGGAAAAAGCATATGCCTTAAAAGAAGAGCTTTCTAAGTGCTTTGACGTGAAGGTAGATGATAGTGATAAGAGTCCGGGATGGAAATTTAGCGAGCAGGAAATGCGCGGGATACCTGTACGTGTGGAAATCGGACCAAAGGATATTGAAGCAAATCAATGTGTAGTAGTTCGTCGTGATACTCGCGAAAAGATAACAGTTTCTCTTGATGAATTACAGATGAAGCTTGGAGAGATTTTGGATGCTATGCAAAAGGATATGCTTGAAAGAGCAAGAACACATAGAGATGCCCACACCTATACTGTAACAAATTATGAGGAATTTAAGACTACAGTAAAAGAAAAGCCAGGCTTTATTAAGGCTATGTGGTGTGGAGAAGAGGCCTGTGAATTAAAGATTAAGGAAGATACTACAGCAACTTCCAGATGTATGCCATTTGAACAGGAAAAAATAACCGATACCTGTGTATGTTGTGGAAAGCCTGCAAAAACAATGGTATATTGGGGCAAAGCGTATTAAAATGGAAAAGAGTTACGAAACTCAGGGAACCTAGGTACAGTAACAGAAAGGATAAAATAGCATGGGAAGATATATAAGGGACATTGTGTTAAATAAGCCAAATGATTTTGTTGCTTTCATGATAAATGACTATCTAAATAAGGAAGGGTTTAAATTAGTAGAATTTAAAGGCCAGCAGGTTTTTCGTTGCGGTGGAGGACTTTTTGAAATGCCTAAATTTCTTGTATGGAATTATCAAAATGGTGTTTTTCATATGGAGGCTTGGGTTAGAATCTGCTGGCTTCCAGGAGTTTATGGGAAAGAAAATGAAATCAAAGGTTTTAATGGTGCATTGCCAAAACAAATGTACAAACAGAGTTTGGAAGAGTTAGAAAGATTATTACAGCAACCATTACCAAACGATAATAATCAAGGAGGAGTTAATATGTCAGAGAACAATAATCAGGGAGTAAACAATTTACTAAACCAAGGCACGTACAACCAAGGTATGTACAACCAAGGTATGTACAACCAAGGAATGCCAAACCAGGGGATGCAAAACCAAGGCATGTACAACCAAGGAATGCCAAACCAAGGAATGCCAAACCAGGGGATGCAAAACCAAGGTATGTACAACCAAGGAATGCCAAATCAAGGAAGTTATTTTAATCAACCTCCAACGTATGTACAAGGGGTGGATACAGGAAGATATGCCGGTTTATCTTTGGGATTTTCTATTGCAGGACTATTAGGATTGTTGATACCTATACTAGGTGTAATTTTTGCCAGTTTAGGGATTACATACAGTAGAAAAGCTGCAAAAGGAAGCAAAACTGGTATGGCAACTGCAGCAATGGTAATTGGAATTATTACAATGGTTATATCAATTATAAATTGGGCTGCAGGTATTTATATAGTTTTAAATCGTTAGACTTAATGAAATGTTTTTAATATACAACCTCCAACTATTCATAGTTGGAGGTTGTATTATAACCGAAAGATAATAGAAAAGAAGCACCTTTGGTGCTTTTTATATGCTAATCATAATAAAACAATTTATAAAAGGAAAGGGGGATGTGTGTGCATATAGAAATACCCAAAAGAGTGGATTATATTCTAAAAGAATTGCAAAAGCACGGATATGAAGGCTATGCAGTTGGTGGATGTGTAAGAGATGCTATATTGGGAAGGGAACCGGAGGACTGGGATATTACTACCTCTGCCACACCAGAGCAGGTAAAACAGATTTTTCCAAGAACCATTGATACCGGAATCCAACATGGGACGGTAACGGTTATGATAAATAAGGAAGGTTTCGAGGTTACCACTTATCGGATAGACGGAAATTATGTGGATGGCAGGCATCCGGAGAATGTGGAATTTACCAGTGACCTAATCGAAGATTTAAAGCGTAGAGATTTCACCATTAATGCTATGGCTTATAACAAAGAGCAGGGGTTAGTGGATGCTTTTGATGGAAAAGGCGATTTGGAAAGAGGTGTGATAAGATGTGTAGGTGCACCAAGGGAACGTTTTAGTGAGGATGCCCTTCGTATGCTTCGTGCAGTAAGATTTGCAGGACAGCTTGGATTTGAAATTGATCAGGAAACAAAGAAGGCAATAATGGATTTGGCACCAACATTAGAAAAGATTAGTGCAGAGCGAATTAGAGTTGAGTTAGATAAATTACTTTGTTCCAAGAAACCGGAGCATTTGCTTACTGCAAATGAGTTGGGAATTACAAAAGTAGTGTTGCCTGAATTTGACATTATGCTTAAAACTTCACAAAATCATCCGCATCACCAATATAATGTGGGGATACATTGCCTGCAAGCCTTAAAAAATGTGCATAACTATAAAAAAGATATGGATAAAAGAATATTTTCTATATTATGTTGGACTGCCCTACTGCATGATGTGGGTAAGCCGGATACCAAAACAGTAGATGAGGAAGGTATTGAACATTTTTATAACCATGCCCAAAAAAGTAGGGAATTGACAAAAAAAATATTAAAACGTCTTCGTTGGGACAATTATACCATAGATACCGTGTGTCATTTGGTGCAATACCATGATGTGACATTTTCCTTAAAGGAAAATAAAATGAGAAAAAAGATGAGTGAAATTGGTGTAGAATATATGCCTTATGTGTTTCTTATAAAGGAAGCAGATATTTTGGCACAAAGTGATTATATGAAAGTAGAAAAATTAGAGAATCTGAAAGCAGGAAAACAATTATTTGAACAGATAAAAAATAGTGGAGACTGTGTCACATTAAAGCAGCTTGCAGTAAATGGGAAGCTATTGCAGGAGCATGGATTTGAAAAGGGAAAATTATTAGGTGTTATATTACATGATTTATTGGAGTACGTAATGGAGAATCCGAAGGAAAACCAAGAGGATATTTTATTAGATTATGCAAAAAAGAAATATCAATTGTAACATGCATAGACAGAAAGGTGGAAAAAGGTGGTTCGAGAGTATTTAGAGAAGATAAAAGAAAATGTGGATGTTAGACAGAATTTAATTGCCCTAAAGGGAGAAATAAAGGAAACTACAAAGAAACACGCTTTATTATATGCTTTGGGAAATCAATGGGATCTTTTTTATAATCTCTTAAAGGATAAGGATCCTAAAATTAGAAAAAACATAGCTCAGATACTAGGCAGACTTGGAGAAAAGGAAAGCTTGCCAAAGCTTTTTGAAGCTTACGAGAAAGAAGAAATTTTATTTGTAAAAGGTGCCTATTTATCTGCAATAAGAGAGTTTGATTACAGAGAATATTTGCCCACATTTAAGGAAAGATTGGATTTTTTATCAAAGCAGGAGAACGAAGCGGAGGAAGAAAAGCACATTCGTGAGGAAATAAAGGAATTAAAAGAAATGATTCTTGTAATGGAAGGGATAAAGAAGCATACATTTACCGGTTATAATGAGATGTCAAAGATTATACTTCTTACGAATCGTAATTTTCAAAAAATCACATTGGATCAGATGAAAAGTCATCGCGCAAAAATATTTAATGCAGGAGTTATGGCAAAAACCGACAATTTAGAGGAAATTCTTCCAATCCGGACTTATTCTGAGCTATTATTTGTCTTAGAAGATAAAACAAGCCTTGTGGTGAAAGAAGGAAAAATTAGTGAAATAGCCGAAGGTCTTGCAAAACAGATTGCCGAAAGCTCTTTGCTGGAGTTCTTAGAGAAGCGCCATAAAGAGGATGGGCCATATTATTTTCGGATTGAATGTAAGAATGCCATGGATTTAAAGCAAAAGAGCATGTTAACCAGAGGAATGGGATATGCCTTAGAAAAGCTTAGCATGGGAAAATTGCAAAATTCTACTTCAAATTATGAAATAGAGCTACGTTTGATTGAGAATAAGGAGGGAAATTATAATTTTCTTATTAAGTTATTTACCTTAAAAGACCAACGTTTTTCTTATAGAAGAAAGGCATTATCCACCAGTGTACAGCCTGTAAATGCAGCGTTACTTTTGGAGCTTGCAAGGCCATATTTGACAGAAGGGGCACAGGTGCTTGATCCTTTCTGTGGAGTAGGAACCATGCTCGTGGAACGTGGCAAGCTGATGGATGCAGGAGATATGTATGGGATTGACATATTTGGAAAGGGTATAGAGGCAGCTAGAGAAAATACCAGCCTGACAGACATCCGGGTAAATTATATCAATCGTGACTTTTTTGATTTTACCCATGACTATCCCTTTGATGAATTAATCACCAATATGCCTAGAGTTATGGGGCAAAAGGAGAAAAAAGACATAATACAGATTTATCAAAAGTTTTGGAAAAAAGCCAAGGAGCATGTAAAGGTAAATGGAATTTTAGTAATACTCAGTTATGATAAGGATATATTAAAACAAACTCTTAGAAATGAATGGTATACCGTATTGAAGGAGTATGAGATTTCTAAAAAAGAAGGAGCTTATGGTTTTATAATAGAATTGAACAGTTAGATTAATGAGGATAAATATACACAAATTGTGAAAAATCCCCTTTATAATGTTGATAAAATGTCGAATTATGGGGATAGTATCCACATTCGGTGGAAGAAATGTGGATAACTTTGTTTCTTTATGGGGAAAGTTATTCGCTGCAACCATATGATTTGGAGGTAAAAATGAATTTCGAAGAACAGGAAAAGAAAGCACATCGTTTTTTAGCAGTAGTTGCATTTATTATATTTGCAGTAATCATTTTGTATTTTGTAGTAGTAAAGGGAAAGGATACCACAGAAGAATTGACACCCGCCCCTACTGTAGAAGCAGATGTGGCACAATAATTACAGACTTTTTAACTCTTTAGTCTAAGGTTCATCTATTACATTATGGATTCCTATAATATGGGGAAAAGTCAATGGGATGGTCTTTCAACCAGTAAAATACACTGTGTTCATATGTAAGGAGTCAGCAAGGTGATTATCCTAGACAAAAGGTTTTAAAAATTTCATTAAAAAGTTGTAAGTAATATTGAAAGAAAATTTAATATGAAGTAACATAGTTGTAACAGTGTACTTGAAAGGCAATGGGTGGTTCTTAGGTTACACTGTCAAAAAGATTAAAAAAATTAGAAGAAAGGAAAATGCAAATTTAAAGCATGTCACATGTGAAAATTCTTGTAACAGGTCAGCTTCGCACAGCTGTTACAGAGTATTTTATTTAAAGTGTGAAGAGGTAGGGATCTAAAAGGTAATGTTTAGATTTGCAGTCTGTTAAACAAAAGATTTGGTTTAAGGACAAAAGGTACTAGGTATGGAAATTTTGTTGAATGTAGCATTATTGATCGTAGGATTTGTTCTTTTGGTAAAGGGAGCAGATTTCTTTGTTGAAGGTGCCTCGGGAGTTGCATCTAAATTTGGAATTCCCCAGCTTATAATTGGTTTAACCATTGTGGCAATGGGAACCAGTGCACCAGAGGCTGCGGTAAGTATTACAGCGGCACTGAATGGAAACGCCGGATTAACCGTTGGTAACGTAGTAGGAAGTAATATTCTAAATGTATTGGTTATTTTGGGAATTACAGCAGTAATTATACCTGTAGCAATACAGAAATCTACTTTACAGATTGAATTACCGGCTATGATAGTCATTTCTGCCATTATGGTGGTATTTGGTTATACAGGTGAAGTAATTACTCGTGTGGAGGGAATTATTTTATTTGTGTTATTTCTTGTATATTTGGCATATCTATTTTATATGGCCAAAAAAGGAAAAGAAGAGGTGGAAGAGGCACATAAAATGAAACCTGTATGGTTACTACTTGTTATGACCATTGGAGGAATTGCAATGATCGTATTGGGTAGTGATTTCGTAGTAGATTCTGCATCCTTTATTGCCAGTAAATTAGGTATGTCGGAAAGCTTTATTGGATTAACCATTGTGGCATTTGGTACATCGTTACCAGAGTTAGTTACTTCTGTTACAGCAGCAAAGAAGGGAAAGGCAGACATTGCAATTGGAAATATTGTGGGAAGCAATATTTTTAACATACTTATGGTAGTAGGGTTGTCTGCAGTTATAACCCCTGTAGTATATGATTTGTCCAGCTTCTTTATTGACGGAATTGTCATGATAGCAATAGGAATCTTATTACTGTTTGGTGTTATGAAAAGCAAGAAATTGGAGAAACCAATTGGTGTTGTTATGTTATTATGTTATGCAGCATATTTTGTATATTTAGTGGTGAATATCTAAAACACTTCAGGTAGGTCTGCGGAACTTGCTATGCAAGATCGTAAGAATATGTAAAATAAGAATGGATCCCTGCAAGTTGCATGGGTGCTTGCAGGGAACTGATAGAGATATAAATAATGGAGGACTGTAAATGAATTTATTAAAATCAATTTTAAAAGGAATGGTAATTGGTGTAGCCAATGCTATTCCAGGTGTAAGTGGGGGAACGATGGCAGTTTCTATGGGAATCTATGATAAACTTATACATGCCTTAACCCACTTGTTTAAGGAATTTAAGAAAAGTATGCAGGTTATTGTACCGATTTTGATTGGAGCCGGGCTTGGTGTTGTAGTGTTAGCAGCAGTCATTGAGAAAATGTTTGAAGCTATACCGATTCAGACAAATATGTTGTTTATAGGTCTGATTATAGGTGGATTGCCTATTATACTAAATAAAGTAAAAGGACAAAAAGTGAGCGCAGGCGGTGTGATTGGATTTCTTGTATTTTTTGTTATTGTAGTAGGGCTTGCAGCAATTGGTGAAAGCGAAGGAGCAGCAGCAGATGTTTCCTTTGGTTTTGTTAATGTGTTAAAGCTATTTGGTGTTGGAATTGTGGCAGCAGCTACTATGGTAATTCCAGGAGTAAGTGGTTCCATGATGCTTATGATTATGGGATATTATGAAACCATTATTGAAGTAATTAATGATTTTGTAAAATCAATCATAGCCTTTGATATAGATGCAATGTTAACTGCAATGGGAGTGCTAGTACCATTTGGAATTGGTGCTGTATTTGGAATTTTTGCCATTGCAAAGCTTGTAGAAATTGTATTTGAAAAAGCGCCACTTATTGCTTATTGGTCTATTATTGGATTAATCGTATCCTCTCCAATTGGTATTATCTTAATGAATAAAACTGCATTTGTAGAGGGATTAAATCCGATTTCCATTATTACAGGTCTGGTAGCCTTAGTAGCTGGAGGACTGGTAGCCTTAAAGCTTGGTGGAGAATAAAAAGATAGAATAAAATCCTTGACAGTTTTTTTTATTATGATACAATTTTATGTAAATGAAAAAAACTAGGAAGGTGCACTGCGAAGTAACAGGTAGCCATGGCTGAACTGTTACACTGTGAAAGCAGAGAGAGTATTATCTTCTTGCAGAGAGAGGGTTGCTAGGCTGGAACAACTCTTAAGTTCAGATAATATTTGAATTTCACACCGGAGTTTTGTATTTGAAGGGATAGTAGGATACAACGTTTCGTGCTCGTTACGCATAAGAGAAGATGGTTTTAAATACCGAATTAGGGTGGTACCACGATAGAGAATTCGTCCCTTGCATATATTTTTATGCAAGGGATTTTTGTTTCTTTAATGATGTGGCAGATGCGTGCTTGACGCTATGTTCATTTACAGAAAATGTCCTATAAAGGAAATGTTTCACAAGGGATACATGGGTATGACCTACATTCGGCAAAGATAGAAAGGAGAAGATCATGAAGGATAAGTTAAAGAGTTTAAAAGAAAGTGCATTGGCACAGATTCATGGTGCACAACATTTAGAAGCATTGAACGATGTACGTGTAGCTTTTTTAGGTAAGAAAGGTGAATTAACATCTGTATTAAAATCTATGAAGGATGTAGCACCGGAGGACAGACCTAAGATTGGTCAGTTGGTAAATGAAGCAAGGGAAGAGATTGAGAAGATTTTAGAAGAGAAGAAAGTGGCATTTGAGAAAAAGCTTCGTGAAGAAAAAATGAAGCTAGAGACTATAGATGTTACCTTACCTGCGAAGAAGCCTATGATGGGACATCGCCATCCAAATACCATTGCGTTGGAAGAAATTCAACGTATTTTTATTGGAATGGGTTATGAAGTAGTGGAAGGTCCGGAAGTAGAATATGATTATTATAACTTTGAAGCATTGAATATACCTGCAAATCATCCTGCAAAAGATGAACAGGATACATTCTATATTAACAAGAACATTGTTCTTCGTACACAGACATCCTCTACACAGGTTCACGAAATGGAAAAGGGCAAATTGCCAATTCGTATGATTGCCCCTGGTAGAGTGTACCGTTCTGATGAGGTTGATGCAACCCATTCTCCAACCTTCCATCAAGTAGAAGGTTTGGTAATTGATAAGAATGTAACCTTTGCAGATTTAAAGGGAACCTTACAACAGTTTGCCAAGGAGATTTTTGGAGAGGATACGAAGGTTAAATTTAGACCACACCATTTTCCATTTACAGAACCAAGTGCGGAAATGGACGTTTCCTGCTTTAAATGTGGTGGAAAAGGCTGCCGTTTCTGTAAAGGGGAAGGCTGGATTGAGATTTTAGGATGTGGAATGGTACACCCACATGTATTAGAAATGAGTGGAATTGATCCAAATGAGTACGTAGGATTCGCATTTGGAGTGGGATTAGAGAGAATTGCACTATTAAAATACGAAATAGATGATATGAGATTGTTATATGAAAATGATGTAAGATTCTTAAAACAGTTTTAGTAATGGAATAAGGAATGTAGGAATGTAGCAGTTTGGCTCTGGCGAAACGGTTACAGAATGGGAATAGAGTAGAGATATAGGAGGCAAAGAAGATGAATACACCTTTATCGTGGATAAAAGCTTATGTACCGGATTTGGATTGCACAACACAGGAGTATGTAGATGCAATGACTTTATCTGGAACTAAGGTGGAAGGATATGTAGAGCTTGATAAAAATTTAGAAAAAATAGTAGTAGGAAAGATTTTAAAAATAGAAAAACATCCAGATGCAGATAAATTAATTGTGTGTCAGGTGCAGATTTCTGAAGAAGGGGAGCAGGTACAGATTGTAACAGGTGCTTCTAATGTAAAAGAAGGAGATAAAGTACCTGTAGTTCTTGATGGAGGACGTGTAGCAGGAAGTGCTCATGATGATACCCCTCATCCGGATGGAATTAAAATCAAGAAGGGCAAGCTTCGTGGAGTAGAGTCCTTTGGTATGATG
>JAFQAU010000245.1 GCA_017399885.1 Lachnospiraceae bacterium | reverse complement strand
TTTCCTCCAGCCCTTCTTTAGGAGTGGCAAACACTCCAGGTAAAGCCCAACACCCTTTATAGGGGTGGTCCTCTCTCTTTATTAGCAATACTCTAAGCTTTTTCTTTGGCAGCTTTCGATAGTTTTCAACCCTATCCTCACCTACAGCTAGCAACGTAATATCTACCGTTAACGAGGGTCTTTCATAATCCTCCGGATGATATTTTGACAAAAATTCCTGTTCTTCTTTTCTAATTGCCTCCACGCTCTCACCTCTTATTATCTTTTTGATATTATCATATTAGCATTAACAGTTTTATTTGTCAAGCATTTTGGAAAGAATTCTTCAGAGAGAACACCACTCCAAAGCCGAAAACCATACTTATCAGTTCCTAGAACAAAGTGGACAAGTCCACTTCAACTCCCTAAATCCCTCATTCATGAGGGACTTTCTCCACTTTGCGTGCCAGATGCGTGTTGCATGCCTTTTGCAACAATACTCCTTACGCATCTATGCACATCCCCGCAGAGCGTTTTTGCTTTATAGGACGAACTTTCCTATAAAGAAATAAAAGAAACCATATATAATAACTCCTTTCTTTGCCTGGATATTTTTTATCCTGCTTATAGGTGTATTATATATGGTTTCGGAAAAAACTTCTTTAACAAACTACTATCAAATTCTTAACAGATTCATACTACATATACGGTAACAGTTAGCCTTAGGCTACTCTGTTACTATTTTTTTACCTTAATTTTTGTTACAGTCTTTGTTGCTTTTAAACCTAAGGAATCTTTTACCGTTACCGTTACTTTATAGGTTCCTGCTTTTTTAGCTTTCCAAGACCAGCTATTCTTTTTTGTACTTTCAGAACTATCTATTTTCTTTCCTTTTGCATTTTTCACAACAAAGCTATAGGTATATCCTTTTTTACCACCGGATGCTTTTGCAGTAAATTTTAATACTTTACCTTTTTTTATACTTTTCTTACTACTCTTTAAAGTAACAGATAAATTCTTTGAAATAACTGTCACATTTTTAGATACTTCCACTTCACCATTATTCTCATCTCTAACTACAACCATGATTGTGTAATTTCCAGATTTCGTTGGTTTGTAGGTATAAAAAGCTTCTGTTCCATAAGAACTTGAATTTACCAAGATACCGCTATCATTATATACAAGGAAACGATAGGTATAAATCCCCTTACCACCAGTAGCATTTACTTTCGCTTTAATATTTTTATTTACAAGCTGATACTTACTTGGATTTATTGTAAATTTGGAAATTTCTAATTCACTTACCGGCTGTGAAGATGGTGTTACTCCTGGTGTAACGGTTGTTTCTACACTTGGTGTGTTCGCTACAGCAGGTGTTCCTGTTACACTAGGATTCTCTGGTGTCCCTGTTATGGTAGGATTCTCTGTTATACCTGGTGTCTCCGTTACAGTAGGATTCTCCGATATACCTGGTGTTTCCACTGGTCCAACAGTAGTATCCGGTGTTGGTGTATCTAATTGTTCGTCTTTTACACGAACCAATGCCACTATTGCTGCTCTTAATGCTCTTGCCTGTTTATTTACCTCTAACTGTGTTGCCGCTTCATTTTCCTTTACTTTCTCAGCCGCAGCAATTTCATTCTGCAATATAGCAACTCCTTCCGCTGCATAATCCTCTTTAGAAATTGCCTTTGCACTGGTAATAGCCTTATCTAGACTTGTTTTAAATACAGGAATAGGCTTACTACTCTTTTGTAAAGCTACAGTTTTTTTGTCATCCACTGTGTATGTAGAACCAATTGTCAAATATGTATGTTCTTTCAAAGCTGTAATATCAGCTGTTTGACCACCTGTACCATTAATAATCACATTATAGGTTCCTTTTTCAGGTAACTCAAATACATAATATCCTTCTTCGTTTTTATTGGTCAATGCTACTCCCGGCCATGCTCCTGTATATTGTGCTGTATCACTCCATGAATAAATATATGGATTTTCAACATCTGTCTTTACATATACCTTTGGATTTTCTAGGTTACTAATTAAAGAATCACAACAATCCTTTAAATTTTCCTGTGCAGCTTCATAAGCAGTATAAGTACCCAAGCTTACTAATAACGCTTTTGCCTCTTCCTGTACTGCCTTTGCATCTGCTACCAATGTAGCATCAAAATCTTCTGTTGTTGATGCTGCAATTTTAGCACTTGCTGTTTCTATATACGCAGTCAAACCTGCTCTTGCTTTTCTCTCCTTGTTTACCACCTGATATGTGACAGCAAGTTTTAAATAAGCTGTATCTAATTCCATATCAGTGGCAGTTTGATTTGCAAGTGTCGTCTTTGCATTTGTTAATGCGTTCTGTAAATTAGACCATGTTGTAGCTGTATACTCTTTTTCTACCAATCCTGCCTTTTCTATCTCTGCAATCTTTTCTTCCAATAACATACTAGGTGAAGTAACTCGTAATTTCATAGAGATTGTTTTATTATGGGTTCCATCATTGGCTGTAAAATCAATTACATATTCTCCTGCCACAGCCTTTTCCCATAGAAATACCCCTGTTGAAGGATCAAATTTAGCACCTTCCGGTACATTAGCCGCAGATAAAGTTACTACATCATTATCTGTATCTTTTCCACTTATTGTAAATGTAACACTGTCACCCTGTTGTACTTCTAAATCCTGCACTCCCATTACGTACGGTGCTGTATTTGTCTTTATTTCAATTGGATTCTCATCAAATGTTTTCTTAGGAACTGCTACTACCACAGATTTTCTAGGAACTGTTATTGTATTTCCTTCTGTAGTGGATACCCCCTTCACAGAAGCTTTTAATCCATCAGATACCAATACCCACTGTGTAGATCCATCTGTTGCTGATAAAGATACTGTTTTCTCTTCTAGTGTATTGTTCAACAATACTGCAACTTGATTCCATTCACCTTTTACATCATTAGACAAATAATATCCAATTGTGTTCACTGTGGACTGAATCTGATCTTCTGCATTTTTTCCACCTACTACATTGGTAAATTCTTTGATTTCAGTCAAATTGCTTCCATTTACCTTGTTAAAGAAACCTGTTTCTGTATTCTCTTCTACCAAATCACCAGTTTCTGTATATACATTACGGAATCCACTAAAAGCCTTTCTCACATCAATCATTCCATGATAGTAAGTTACCAAATCAGCATAAGAACCAACTCTCGTCCAATCTAATTTATTTACAAAATCTCCTACATTGTAGCTATTTTCTTCCCCATTTTTTGTTCTGGCAAATTCTTCACCGGCATGTAAGAATACACCACCATGTGCAGTTAATAAATATCCGGCTGTTAAACGGTTCATTTCTACATATTGGCTGTCTGTTGCATTAAAATCTGTTCCACCAACACTTTGTACCAATTTGTCCCATAATGTCATATTGTCATGACAGGAATCATACGATAACACTCTTGCTGATGTATCTGACCAGTAAGCTCTCCACATCCACCATTCACTTGTGTTCTTTCCTACAGAACCCATAATTCCACCAAATACACTGGTAGGGAATTTTTCATAATCTGTATACAAACCTTCTACACCATAATTCTGCTGTACAAAACCAATCTGTTTTGCTTTGGTTTCACTGGTTTCTCCCTTAATTGCATCACGGATTTGATCGTTGAAATAACCGATTCCTTCATCTAAATTTCTTGCATAAGTTTTGTAAGCACTGGTTTCTTCGTATCCTGCACCAGTCCATCCCTCTCCGTACATAACAATGGTATCTTCCCCAAAGGTAGCATCCAGATCTGCACGAATATTATTCATAGTCTGCGCATCATGAATACCCATAAGGTCAAAACGGAAACCATCTAAATTATATTCCTCTGCCCAATATTTTAGAGAATCGCGCATATATTTGTCATACATTTTTGCTCCGGAACGAGTAGCATTTCCACAACCTGATTCATCATTGTAAAGGACTGTTTTTCCACTTTGTGTAAGCTTGTAGTAATAATCCGGCATAATCTTATTAAAGTTTGAATCCTTTGTGGCATAGGTATGATTATATACCACATCCATTATAACCTTAATTCCTGCATCGTGTAACGCCTGAATCATCTGCTTCATTTCTGTAATTCTAGTATTTCCATCATACGGATTAGATGAATAAGAACCTTCCGGTGCATTATAATTTTCCGGGTTATATCCCCAGTTATAGTTATCTTCTGATAATTTATTTGTTACTGTAGTTTCATCAATTCCGCCATAATCATACATAGGAAGGATTTGTACGTGCGTTACTCCAGCTTCCTTTAAATAGTCTACACAGCTGGCTATTTTTCCTTCCCCATTTACCGTTGTACTTTCGGTAAAAGCTTTATATTTTCCTCTATTTTCATCAGATACTCCTGAACTTACGTCAATAGAGAAATCTCGTACATGAACTTCCCAAACTACAATATCGCTTAAATTTGTCTTTTCACGTTTGTAGTTCTTATCCCATCCCGTAGGATCTGTACTGTCTAGATCTACTACCATTCCTCTTTTTCCATTTACTCCAACAGCTTTGGCATAAGGGTCAACTGCTTCTCCATAGCTCTCC
>JAFQAU010000244.1 GCA_017399885.1 Lachnospiraceae bacterium | reverse complement strand
TTGGGCAAAAATCTCCTATCGTCTGCTTGTGTTTGTCTAGCACGGACACCATCTGCAAATTGTTATCTTATTGTTGTGCAATTTGACAAGTGCAATTTAGGTTATGTGCTTTTGACACCCTAACCCTATAAAGCAAAAAAACACGCCACTTAAAGTGGCGTGTTCCTTATCTGGTTATCTTAATTATAGCAATTATTCTGAAATAGCGCCTACTGGACAGCTACCAGCACATGCTCCACATGAAATGCAAGATGTTTCATCAATTTCATACTGTCCTGAACCTTCAGAAATAGCACCTACTGGACATTCTCCAGCACATGTTCCACAACTAATACAAGAATCATTGATTACAAATGCCATAATACCTTCCTCCTTAAATACTGTTAATGATAAATATACTCAATTTGAGTTAACTGCTTGCCGTAATATGATAATTATTCTCATAACGACCTTCTACCTCATTCTAATACAAAACATGAAATATTACAAGTGGTTTTTCTTACAAATTATGTTCGCCAAACCTAACAAATACAGGGTTTTCCGGATTTTCAGGAGCTGTTCAGCGAGGGCTAAACTGTTACGATTTTTATAGGTTATCTTTCCTTGTTACCTTGACGGGCATTTTTTATTCCCTTATAATAAAAAATGTAATTTTTACACATAATAATTGAAATATATGATTGGAGGATTTTATCATGGCAACAATTTCAAAAGAAATGCTTATTGGAGAAATTTTAAATGTAGATCAACGTGTTATCCCAGTTTTATTAAATGCAGGTATGCACTGCCTTGGATGTCCGTCTTCTCAAGGGGAAAGTCTTGAAGAAGCTTGTATGGTTCATGGTATTAGCGCAGACGAATTAGTTGTAGAATTAAACAACGCAATCAACCAGTAGGAACATAAGAACAAAGTAGAGCGTTTTTGCTTTATAGAACGAACTTTCTTATAAATCCAAAAACAACCATCACTTAATGTGATGGTTGTTTTTTTGTAACAATATTACCTTTGAAAAATACCTTTTCTCTTCTTCTTTCTTTGACAATTCCGAATAGCCTCATCAATCTTTCTATAATGAATCTCCTGTCTCTCCTCCTGCCTACGAAACTGGTAATCTACTTCCTTTACCACAGAAGTACTTACCGCTTTGGAAAGCTCTTTACACAAATCCTTATTGCTTTCCTGTATAGCACTTTGAATAATTTTGGTCATGATACTTTGAAATTGATTCATTTTGTCAACTGGTTGTTCTTCCTGCCGCTTTAACTGTACTTCGCCGTGAAGAATTAAATCATTTTTTTCCTGCTCAGGTTCTGTTACCCTCTCGTTTAATTCATTACACAACCTTTGTCTGGCATCCTCTGGTAGCTTTTCCACTTTTTCTATATTAGGCAACACAAGTTTTATTGCCTTTAACTGAAATCCTTGTTCCTTTAACCTTTTTATTCCTCGAATAGTAGCTAACTCTTTTTCTCCATAGTAACGATGCCCCATAGTATTTCTTGGAATAACCAATTCAAGCTCTTCCTCCCAATACCGAAGAACATAAGGCTCCACCTCTAGTTGCTTTGAAGCATCTGAAATTATGTAACCGGTTTGACCCATACAATTTCCTCCTATTCTATGCTATCTGTCTCCGATTATATAACCCCTAAAGGTGAAATTCAACTAAATTTCATCGTCAAAATATCCCTATTTCTCTTACTTTTTTTCCTGTTTTCCAGACATTATACACGAAATATCTTATTTCTACAAAAGTAGACAATAACGGTTCAAGCCAATTTGAAAACTTCAATGCTTAACTACATGACATTGGTGGACAACCTATAACCCTTTAATCCTATTTACAAATGGCTGTTTCCAAAGCAATCTCCATCATTTGTGTAAATCCTGTTTGCCTTTCCTTTGCAGACAACTCTTTATGCGTATAAATGTGATCAGAGATTGTTAAAATACAAAGTGCTTTTTTTCCAAGTCTTGCAGCATTATAGTACAAGGCTGCAGCCTCCATTTCAACAGCCAGTACATGCATTTTCTTCCATGCATCATTGGCATTCTCATCATCACAATAAAATGTGTCTGAAGAAAGGACATTACCCACCTTCACCTTGCAGTTTTTACCTTCTGCAATCTCCACTGCTTTTCGAAGCAACCCAAAATCTGCTATTGGTGCCAAAATTCCCGGTAATTTGTACTGACTGGCATAATTTGAGTTAGTAGATGCCCCCATAGCAATTACAATATCCATTACATCCACATCATCGGCTAAAGCGCCGGCAGAACCGATACGGATAATTTCCTCTACTCCATATTGGTCATATAACTCATAAGAATAAATACCTACAGAAGGCATTCCCATTCCATGTCCCATAACTGATATTTTTTTCCCTTTATAAGTACCAGTATATCCAAACATATTTCTCACCGTATTAAAACAAACTACATCCTCAAGATAATTATCTGCAATAAACTTTGCTCGCAAAGGATCTCCCGGCATTAAAACTGTTTTTGCAATATCTCCTATATTTGCTCCATTATGTGGTGTTCCCATAATAAATTCCCCCTTTTCTTTCTTTTATTGTAAAACTAACTTTACCTATTTTTGCATTTATACGCATTGGTCCAGTTTTCCAGCTTATTAGTTACCAAAAAACTTTTTACCCTAATACAAGTCGTTTACAAATCTGCTATATCTTTCCAAAAGCTTTCTCCATCGATATTTCCTTCTATTCCAAGACTCTCTAGGATTGTAGCCGCTATATCCCCGAATCCGTCCCTTGTACCAAGGTTAACAGGCTTGATTCCTTTTCCAGCCATTACCAATGGAATATATTCCCTGGAATGGTCCGTAGAAGGCGTACTTGGATCACATCCATGATCTGCTGTTATCATAAGCAAATCGTCTTCTTGTAATTTTCCTAAAATTTCCGGCAATCTTTTATCAAAATAACTTAATGCATTTGCATAGCCTTCTATATCATTTCTATGGCCATATTTCATATCAAAATCTACTAAATTCGTAAAACAGATTCCATGAAAGTCCTTCTCCATAAAACTAAGCGTCTTCTCAATTCCGTCCCTATTATCTTCTGTTCGAACCATCTGTGTAATACCTTTTCCTGCAAAAATATCATTAATCTTTCCTACCGCAAGTACGTCCTTGCCTTTTGCCTTTAAAATATCTAACATGGTATCTTTCGGTGGCTGTAGTGAATAATCATGTCTTCTTGCAGTTCTCTGAAATGGCCATTCTCCTTCAAATGGTCTTGCAATAATTCTTCCCACCCCATAGGGTCCCTGACACAACTCTCTTGCAATCTCGCAATATTGGTATAAAGTCTCAATAGGCACAATGCTCTCATGAGCAGCAATCTGAAATACGCTATCTGCAGAGGTATATACAATTAATGCACCGGTTTCCATGTGTTCTTTTCCAAAATCCTTTATCACTTCAGTTCCTGAATATGGCTTATTACACAAGATTTTGCGACCTGTTCTTTCCTCAAAACGTTCTATTAAATCCCTTGGAAATCCATCTGGAAATGTAGGCATTGGTTCCTCTGAAATCATTCCAGCAATTTCCCAATGTCCTGTGGTTGTATCTTTTCCCTTTGATTTTTCGGACAAGCGACATATAGCTCCTTGCATAGCCTCTTTTGTATTTACCCAAGTATGCTGTTTATCTACTTTCATTCCGTCCAATTGAAAAAAACCTAATTTTTTCATATTTGGCATAAAAAAATCTTTACTATGTGATGCAGCAAACACAGTATGACTTCCTTCGTCCCCATAGTTACTTGCATCAGGCATCTCTCCTATGCCAACACTATCTAAAACAATCAAAAAAACGCGTTTCATACCCCTCGCTCCTCTCTATTGAAAAAACAGAAATATATTTACTGTAGCCATTCCGTCATTCGTTTAGCCAGTTACATTGTAAGCCCTTGGCAAAATATCTATTTCACTCATGCTACAAATCATTCCCAAAATCCACTTTCTTCAAATATCTCTCCATACTTGTCATCTAACTCATAATATGTCACTGGTAATTTATCATTTTTCCATTCTCCTAGTTCATCTCGAAAAATGATAACCCATTTGGAATCAATCTTACCAATATAATATATACTGGAATCAGTTCCAACCGGACACCCCTCATATCCAACTGTGACGTGCCTAAATCCATCATTTGCCCCCACATCATTTGTGATAAAAAAATCAGTACCTTTTATATACTCCTTTTGTAAAATCTCCGTAAAAGCCTGAAGTATTTTCTTGTCCTCAGTTCTATTGTCTTTTCCAATATATGCACAACTAACCTTTCCCTCCATTGGAATTATATAATCTTCTCTTACAATAGTATACTGATCCATAAAAGACCTAACCACTAAAAAAGTATGACTTGGATCTTCTGGAATTTCTTTGATTTTCCAATCACCAATGTAAGCAATGTCCTTTCCGTTTTTTGTAAATTCATATTTTTCATATGAATAATTTACATCTTCCATTTGAACACGTTCTATACCTACAAAGCCATCACGTTCCAGAGAACGATGCTGTAAAAATGTATATCCTATTGTGGAGAGAAAAAATAAAAATATAATCACTATGAATATTTTAACTTTCTTATTTAACATTTATTCTCCTTGAAATAGTAAATTTAATATTTTATACCCAAACAACCTTACTATATATCCAGTATACCATGTTAGAAATTATTTTCCCATGAAAATCCGTCAATATCTCCATCTTAATTACAAAATGTGTAAATGCGTGTGCAAATCCTCTGGTCGCATTTTACTTTACAGGACGAACTGCCTATAAAGATTAGGGTGTCAAAAGCACATAACCTAAATTGCACTTGTCAAATTGCACAACAATAAGATAACAATTTGCAGATGGTGTACGTGCCAGACAAACACAAGCAGACGATAGGAGATTTTTGCCCAATTTTGTGAGTAAGCGCAAATGTTGGAGCACTGTTTGAGCGTAGCGAGTTTGCGGAAACATTTGCTAATAGGCGACGGAGCAAAATGGGCGAAATCG
>JAFQAU010000243.1 GCA_017399885.1 Lachnospiraceae bacterium | reverse complement strand
TTGTAAACTACATGAATTTTACATAGTTTAAATTGTATCCTTCTATTAAATCTGCTAGACTTTGCTTGTTTTCATAGTTGCAGAAAACAGCAAATTACAGAAAAGCAGGTGAACATATGCTATATGAAGAACGTGTAAACTATATTTTAAAAAAATTGGAATATAACAGTCTTGTAAAAACAAATGACTTGGTAAACGAAATGGGCGTATCTATTGATACCATTCGTAGAGATTTAAAGAAATTAGAAGAAGAAGGAAAGTTAACCTGTATACGTGGTGGCGCGTGTTCTTCGGAAGAAGAACTACAATATTCCCCTTTTTTCGGTAGACAAATTATAAATGAAGACTTAAAACGCGAAGCAGCCAAAAAAGCAACTTCTCTTATTCATTCAGGAAATATTATTGCTTTAAATGCGGGTACTACCAATTCTATTCTTGCAGAAGAACTTGTGAAATTAAAAAAACAGATTACGGTTGTTACCAATAATCTGTCTGCACTTTCCATTTTAACAGGATCCGAATATATTCAAATTGTCGTTCCTAGTGGTATTGTTGATAAAGAGGAGCTGGCATTATATGGATGCAATTGTGTCGAAGAGATTTCATCCTACTCTTTTGATCTTAGCTTTTTGGCAATCAATGCCGTGCATCCTATCTATGGATTTTCTGATTTTCGCTTTCAGGAAATGGATATTATTAAGACAATGATAAAACACAGCAAACGCTCTGTTGCACTTATGGACTCCCAAAAATTTGGTAAGATATCAAAGAAACTCTTTCTTTCGCCAAGGGAGATTAGCTTATTAATAACAAACAATCAAATCGATTGCTCCCTTAAAAATCAATTTGCGGAAGCGGGGTTATGCATTATTTAAAAATAGTGCGTGCCAGCGCACGCACTTTGGCAAGAATTTCTGCAGAAATTCTTGTCTAATTATCACTACGTAACAGCAATTTCATATTATTTAAAAAACAGGTCATTTTCTTTATTATGAGGAAATCGACCTGTTTTTACTTAGTTATAAGACTGTACTATGTTACTATACAAATCCTGTAATGTCTTTTCTGATAATACCATAGGATTATTTTTTAATCTGGTTGCATTTACGGAACCTGCAAGCAAACCAACATCCTCGATATTCATAGTAACCTTATCTTTTTCGAAAAGCTTTTTATTTAATGTAAAAATATATTCCAATGCTTCCGAAACAGATGAACAATACAATGTCTGCGCAATCTGCTGAAATAATTCTTCCAGTTTCTTTCCTAACTCTGACGACAACATATCTATATGTTCCCACATATATTTCCACACATATGGCAGGCAGATAAATGCTGCTCTTCCATGCGGAACGCCATATTGGGAAGTCAACTTATAGCTCATAGCATGTGCTGCTGTCGTTTGCGTAATATTGATTGCTTTTCCAGCATAATTTGCTGCAATCAACATATTTCTATTACCTTCTTCTGTATTTTCTAAGTATGCTTTCATATTATCCAAAATCATAGAAAGAGCTTTTCTAGAATATTCCCTGCTTTCCGAATTTGCATTTACAGACCACCAGCTTTCAATGCTTTGACAAAAAGCATCCACCATTGTACATTTTTTCTGATATTCCGGTAACGTAAATAGAGCTCTATAATCCAGTAAGGCATACGCCGGAATAATGCTTTCATGTGTTACAGACTGCTTTTTATTATCATAATAAATAACTGCATATCTTGTTGATTCGCTTCCTGTTCCTGATGTCGTTGGAATGGCAATGAGCAATACCTCATTATCCTTATATTCCTGTTCCAAATATAGTGCGTTGTCATCCATCTTGGAATATAGCTTAATGCACTTTGCAACATCGATAGCGCTTCCACCTCCAATTGCAAGAATAGCATCGCAATCATTCTCTCTGAACACCTTTACACCTTTTACAACATCTTCATACAAAGGATTGGACGTAAATTCATTAAAAACTACATACGGTGTATCTATACTCAGATATTCTTCTCTTGGAATTAAATATTGAAAAGCTGTATCGCATACTAATAGCACTTTTCTTATCTGATGATTTTCGTATATTTCATTCAACTTCTGTTTGATTTCCGTTGATACAATTACCTGTTGTTTACTCATTTTCTTTTCCTTTTTTGTTTTATTCTTTATATCATGTCTATCCAAATTGGATTAGTGAATGCAAATCCTTTCTCAAGTCTTTTTACATCTGCCATATAGGCTACCACCCCTACGCCGGTAACCACTTCCACTCTATAAAATTCACCTGCTGTTACATCTACATACAGATTTTTTACAAAGTTACGTTTCTCCAATTCACCTATTGGATAAAATTCAAAAATTTTCTTTGTATTTGGTTTTACCGTATATTCACCATCCACAAATCCCCTATATACATTTACCATTTCAATCTCCCCTAAGGGATCAAAAACATTTATTTTCATTAGTATTTTTTGAAATTCTCCGCTATGAATTCTGCATGTTTCACCAATTCCTACATCACCTAAAGAAAATTCAATTTCAGGTCCATTGGAACCAATATAGGTTCCTTCTTTCAACATTGCTTCCACAGCCTGTTTGCTAAGTGTGTTCATATATCCCTTAATATAAGGACTACTTTGCCCGTTCCTAGTATGTGCATCAGAAACAGCATTTCCGTAATAATGTCTATCCCCTCTTCTATTGAAAGAATCCCATATTTCAAAACTTTTTCTATTTTGATAAGCAAGTGCATGGTAATTATATCCATTCCACGTTTCTACACCTACAATTCCCTTAATACCACATAAAACATTATCTCCAAACTCATATCGTGGCGCTTCATACGGATGCGCCATGTACACAATAGCATTTGTAGCATTCATTTCATTTACAAATTCCTGCCATGCTTTCAAATTATTTCTCTCCGGTATTTTTGCAACATCTACAGTTTCATTTCTTCCATATGCGATAGAATGACCATACTTCGTAGTAAACTCCCACCCTGGAATATGCAAGAAATTTTCATCAATTCCTTTTTTCTCATACTCCTCAAGTTCAGCATAATGTGCTGTAGTATTATGATCTGTCGCATATATAAAACTATGTCCACATTCCATCATTGCTTTACGATTTTCTTCAAGCGTACTCTTACCATCACTATATGTAGAATGACTATGAGTATTTCCCGAATATACTCCGGCTCCTTTCATATTCACAACCGCACTTTTCAGAGTCTGTAACTTGCTTCCCTTTTCCCATATATAAAAGACATATCTTCCACCACTCTCAAACTTGTACATTAAGTCCAATCTCTGAATTTCATCTTTTTTCAAATTATTTATTATAATCTCTGAAAAACAAAATGGTTCTGAATGCATAGGTGATTGCACACATACCACCTTATTTTCCGCTTCATGAGAAGTACCTGTTATGATAAGTTGCAACATCACATTCTTTTCTGTGTCATTTCTTAGTCTTTCTACCAATTCTATTTTCATGCTCTTTCTCGCTTTCCATTATTATTGAAACTGCGGAATTGCTCTCCACAACCTTTTTGTATATTCATGTTGTGGATTATTGAATAATCCAAGCGTTTCTCCTGTTTCCACAATATCTCCCTTGCTCATAACCGATACATAATCTGAAATATGACGTACCACTGCAAGATTATGCGAAATAAACAGCATAGAAACACCGTTTTTCTTTTTTATATCAAGCAAAAGATTTAAAATCTGTGCCTGCACAGAAACATCTAACGCCGAAGTAGGTTCATCCGCAATAATCAATTCCGGATTGGTAGCCATAGCTCTTGCAATTGCTACACGTTGTCTCTGACCTCCTGAAAGTTGATGTGGATAGCGTTCCAAATATTCTGGGGCAAGTCCAACCATATCCATCAATTCAAGTAAACGCTCTGGAACATCCCTTTTATGTAGTATGTGATTAATTACAATAGGCTCCGATAAGATAGTTTTAACTTTCATATTTGGATTTAAAGAACTATTAGAATCCTGAAAAATCATCTGAATAGCCAAATTATTTGTCTTATCATGAACCAAATCAATTGTTTTACCATATTTTGTGCAAAATAGAATCTCCCCAAAGGATACCGGTGATAATCCAATAATACTTCTACCCAAAGTGCTTTTACCAGATCCTGACTCTCCAACTAATCCGTGAATTTCATTTCTTCCGATCGTTAGATTTACATGATTAACTGCGCAAATTTTTCCTTCACTGCCTTTACTAAACGCATTAGACTTCTTACTGTAATGTATAGTCAAATCTTTTATCATGAGAACATTGTCTTTCACGCAACACCTCCTTGCACAAAAGCTGTAGACACATAATGACCTTCGTCCAGCATTTGAAAGGAAATGTTATCTTTATGTTTTGGCGCAAACATTTTTCGATTTGCTTCTTTTTCTGGTTTATAAAGAAAATCATCCTTTGTAAGTAATCTAGTTCCTGGAATCGTATCTAACGTAGGTATGGAACTCAACAGCAATTCTGTATAAGGATGTTCAGGACGTTTAAAAATCTGATTAACTGCACCAAATTCAACAATATTTCCTTCATACATAACAGCTACTTTATCAGCAAATTCTGATACCACTGCTAAGTCATGTGTAATAATAAAAATAGACATATTGTTTTCTTTCTGTAATTTCTTTAAAAGATTTAGAATTTGTTTTTGAATTGTTACATCTAGTGCCGTAGTCGGTTCATCTGCTATCAGACAGGTAGGATTACAAGAAATTGCCATAGCAATCATGATTCTCTGTAATTGACCACCCGAAAACTGATGTGGAAAATAGTAAAAACGCTCTTCTGCATTTGGAATCTCAACTTGCTCCAATAACTCTACCGCTCTTTTCCGTGCCTGTTCACGGGTTAGTTTCTCATGTACAAGGACAGCCTCCATGAGCTGCTTCCCTACTGCTACTACTGGATTCAACGCAGTAAGAGGCTCCTGAAAAATCATACTAATATCATTTCCCCTAATTTTATCACGCCCTTTGTCATCTAAATCGGTAAGCTCATAATACTTTCCATCTTTTCCCTTTAATTGAATACTCCCTGTAATCTCAGTATCCAAATAACTGTTCCATGACTGCAAAAGCCCCATAACACTTAACGCTGTCATAGATTTTCCACTTCCTGATTCTCCTACGAGCGCAAATGTTTCTCCTTTTTTTATCTCGAAATTTACATTTTCAACAGGATATACTGTTTTATTCTTATTTTTGATACCAATCTTTAGATTTTCAATTTTTAAAATATTTTCCATTCTCCAGCCCTATACCTTTCTTATCTACTCTGTTCCTAGTCTTTTAATAATCGTATATCCATTTCGTCTCTCATCCATTCTCCAACCTGTTGCACACAATAAGAAAGTGTAACAATAATTGCTGCTGGAGCTAAAGACAGCCAAGGACTTACTACCAGATAATTTCTGCCACTTCCAACCATCTGCCCCAATGTAGCCGTAGGTGGCTGAACACCAATACCAATAAATGTTAACGATGACTCAAGCATTAGCACGGATGGAAAAGTTAAGGCTACCGCTACAATAAGAGAAGGCATAACATTAGGAAATATGTACTTAAATATAATTCTTAAGTCACTAGCATGATAACTCTTTGCAGCTTCTATAAATTGTTTTTCTTTTATCCCCAATACCATACTTCTGATAAATTTTGCATAGTACTCCCACTTTGCCATGCCTATGAAACACATTAATACAGGTATACCTCTTCCAAAGATAACTACACCTAACATAATAATTAATGTGAATGGTATGGACTGTTGAAAATCAATCAAGGCCATAACTATTCTATCCCATATTCCTCCCATATATCCTGCTGACAACCCTAGAAGTACGCCTACAGAACCACCAATTACAATACCGAACAATGTCATTCCAAGACTAATTCTTGTTCCGGAAAGAATTCTGCTAAAAATATCTCTTCCCAGCTCATCAGTCCCAAAAATATGTGCAAATGTTCCTCCCATAAATAGTGGTGGTATATTTCTTTCGAGCAAAGATGTAGCATCTGGATCATAAGGAACCAAAACATCTGCCAACAATGCTACCAAAGTAATAAAGACAAAAACACAACTGCATATTTTTATCCATATTGGCATATGCGAAATAATACGCTTCATTATATTGTTCCTCCCTTTTCAATTCTTGGATCTACTATCATATATAGAATATCTAAAATGTAATTTGTTATAATCACAATAACAGATAAAAATACTACACCAAATTGAATAAGAGGAAAGTCTCTATTCATAACAGAATTCACTAATGTCATGCCAAGTCCAGGCCATGAAAATACTGTTTCTACTACCATAGAACCTGTAATCACATCTACTACTACCATACCTATAACAGTCAACGTCGGAATCAGCGCATTTCGAAATGCATGCTTCAAAATTACTTGCTTTCTTCCAATTCCCTTAGATACTGCTGTTCTAATATAATCTTGCGAAAGAGTCTCCTTAATTCCATTGCTGACATGTCTAGTAATACTGATAATCGGACCTACTGACAAACAAATTACTGGCATAATATAATGCGCAGGTGTTCCTCCTCCAAAAGTAGGTAATAGATGAAAATAGTAACCAAAAATCATAATTAAAATAATTGCAATTACAAAACCTGGTATTGCATATAATGCAGAAATGATATGATTTATCAACTTACAAATCATTTTATCCTGATTCACAGCCATAAAGATTCCATTTGCAACACCAATTGTTACACTAACCAAGAATGCAATAATGCCTAATTTAAAAGTCTCCATTGCTTTTTCAAAAAATATCTCTTTCACCGGACGTTTATCTACAAGACTGATTCCAAAATCCCCATGTAACACATTTGTCATATAATCTGCAAACTGCTGTATGAGGCTTTGGTCCAAACCAAATTCTGAATTGTATTTCTCTAACTGCCCTGGCTCCATTCCCTCTGGATACATAACCTCAAAAGGATTACCCGTAAGTCTTGCTGCAAAGAACACAAATAGCAACACGCAAATAACTGTGCACAAACTTACTAATGTTTTTTTTAAAACATAACGAAACATTTGTCCTTTCATCAAAAATCTCCTCAAGATAATGGTTGTTTTACTTTACGATGATTTCACCTGCTCTAAAACCAAGTGTATAAGCTCTAGCATTAGAAGGAATTTTATAATTTAGTGTAGTAGACACTGCCACTGACTCATATGGTCTGTACAAATAAATAAACGGTGTTTCACTTCTATAATAATCATAAAGATTGCCTAATGCTTCCTTTCGCTCTGTTGCATCTGTACTATATCTTGCAATTTCAAATTGTTTTGTATAATCTTCAGAAGCTACAAAGTGTCCTGTATTTACCTGTGCACCTTCTGGTGACCAGTGTCTTTCAATAACCCCCATAGGATCCTGATAATATAATGGATTGGACCATGTTCTTACTTCCTGCTCTTCATTTGTAAAGGTAGACATACTCTCTGCTTCTACCAGTTCTACGTTAACTCCTATTTCTTTCCACATTTCCATAACAGCTTGCGCCGCAAGGTCTGCATAGGTATAATAATCTGTCTGATTATAAATCTGAATTAGTTCACCATTATAATCGGATGCTGCGATAAGTTCCTTTGCCTTTTCCAAATCATAGGTAATTTCATTTTCTCTATCTTCCAGATAATATTCACCGCACTGTTCAAACTGATATCCATCTGCCACATCTGCTTTTCCAAGCCAAATAGTATTAACC
>JAFQAU010000242.1 GCA_017399885.1 Lachnospiraceae bacterium | reverse complement strand
GCTGGACATACACGCTTGTATACGTTGTTGCCATAGCATCGCTTTTTCTTCATCCATAAAACTCCTCCTATCATTCATTTTGGAAGTAGTTTAACAAAATGAATGTTAGAAGTCGATACGCCTTGTTTTGAATCGCTTACTTGTTAGTTGACATATTTTTTTAAAGAGGTTAATATAATATTAGAGACAGGCAACATGAGTGTCTGCCAAGCGATGATATAAGGTGTTGTGCCAGAGAGCAGTGCCTTATGAGCTTTATAAGGGTTTGACATTTACCACAATCTGGCTAGAAATCATGGATTTCGAAAGAAAATGTTGAGGGCTCTGCTTTTGCAGAGCCTTTCTTAATTTAAGGAGGAACGACAGATGCGAAATATCATAGATTGTGTGAATGCATTTCTACCACTTTTGCATACGGAATATGAAATAATACTCGGAAGAAAAGGTGTTTCTGTAGAATTAAAAATTGTATTTAATAAGAAAGATTGTTTTCATCTAATGGGATTGCAATATTTGATAGACAGACCAGAACTAAATAGAGATAGAGGAAAAGTTTTTGATGAAATTGTAGAAGGAAAAATAAAAAAAGAGCAGATTGAGTCATCCGATTTTTACAAAAAAATAGAGAAAAGGGTGCATTATCTTCCTTTGTTAGAAAACTTATTAGACAGTAATGATACCGTATTTAAGTATAATCGCAAAGCAAATATTTATTCAATGATTGAGGCGGATTATTTAATGAAGAATAATATGGAGAGTAGGAACTTGTTTTTGTTTCTTTCCAAGAATAAAGAGGATAATTACTATTGTAGATCTTTTTTTCCGGAAGAGAAAAGAGATTATACAAAAAATCAGGCTTCGTGGACTTTGTTATCCAAAAAGAAGAGAGATTTGCTGTCTGGCAGTGAGCAATTATTATATAACCGATTAAAAGCTAAGTGATTATTAAAAATTTAATATTGAATATAAAATACAAAAACTCTGTGGATTATTATCCATGGAGTTTTTGGTTTATGCACAAGATTAGTAACTTATATTCGAAAATAAGGTAAACAATCAGTATAGCATAAAGTTTAACAGGAACTTCGTCATGGTGTGATGAACATAAGAGGAAACTTCGTCGTTTGGTGTCGAACATGAAATGAAATATAGAGGTATCATTATTACAGTGCTATGAGGCACAGATATATGAGAGTGAAGGCGCCAAAACTCTCTGATACAAGTAATAGTAAAGGAGAGCTTATTATGACAGATAAGATGATGGAAGGAAGAATTTTTTTAAAGACAAGAAAGGCAGATGTTAATGTGGAAAAAATGTTGAATGCTATTCAGATGGAAGCAGAGCAACATGGAATTATGGCAGAAGAGGCATTGATCGACCGCGGTAATTCCAGGGACTTGGATAGGGATTGTATTGGAGAGTTATTGGATACATTGTTATCGGAAGATGTGCAGGCATTGATTGTGATGCAGGTTGGAGATATTACTGACGATATCCATGACTTAGTGCAGTTTATGCTGGATGCGGAAGCCTGTGGGGTTGCGGTATATTCTATGGATTTAGATTTTCGGAAGTGGAATAATCCGGGAAGGTATAAATCTGAAGAGAACTTATCAGATGAGGGGGATAATTGAAAATGAAAGTGGATTTATTTACGATTGGAAACAATCTACGTGAATTGCGTGAAGAAAAGGCTGTAACCCAAATGGAAGTGGTTGAGGCATTAGGTGTAAGCTACACACATTATGCCAAAATTGAAGAAGGGGTTAGAGGAATGAGTATAGGTATGTTATTTAAGTTGATGCAATACTATGATACGGATGCAAACACAATCTTAAGAAGCGGCAGCAAGGGGGTAGCATAAGATGAATGAGCGACGTCAGAGGAGAAAGCAAAAGAAAAAAAGAAAGCATTATGCAGAAGAAATTCCGTGCATTGTCTTTCTTTCTACAAAAGAAAATAAATCTTTTGATTTGGCAGAACAGAAAGAAGAACGGCAACTGCGTTATATAAATCAATATGCAGATTCACATGGTTTAGTTCCAATGAAAATCATTCGAAGAGGCTGCTTTGCCCCAAAGGTACGGGATGAATTGTTTGAAAAATGTATTTGCATGATGAAACAGGGAAAAGCAAGAGCTATTTTGGTTGCAAACATGGAGTACATTTCGTCAGGAGAAGCAGATGCTTATCATAAAATCGGAATGGTTAGAGAACAGGGGTTCCAGATTTTTTCTGTAGATGAAGGGGAATTAAAGTTGAATTTAAAACGTGCTTGAAGAAAGGTGTGTTGAGTTATGAGCAAGAGAAGAAAAAGAAGACGTGGAGATATTATCTGGGTAGATTTGGGACAACATCCGGGAAGACATATTCAGTCGGGAAAAAGACCATGTTTGATTGTGAACACGAATAGAAGTAATGCAGAGGTTTATACTGTTATGCCAGGAACATGTAAGATCAGTAAGATGGGATTTCCGGTTCATGTTACAGTAACACCAAAAGAAGTTCATGGAATGTTAAATCAAACTACTATTTTTATGGCGGAACAACTTGTCACAGTAGATGAAAGTCAGGTTTTATTAAAAGTTGGACATATAGATAAGAAGTCTGGAGTTATGGAAAGAGTAAATGAGGTATTGCTTCGGCAGATGGGAATGGAGGAATATTGTGAAAAAACAGGATGATAAAAGGGCAGAAGAGAAACCAGTTAATGAACCGGTAGTTTTGGAAAATATTCCTGTGTGGAAGAGATATTTATTAACGGTATTAGAGGCGGCAGAGTACTATCATATAGGTGAAAATAAGTTGAGAAATATTATAGAACTGCATTCTGAGGCTGATTTCTTGATTATGAATGGAAATAGATATTTGATAAAAAAAGAAAAATTTGAGACTTTTTTATCAGAAGCTACGGTATTATAGAAAGACAAAAAATTAAAACATAAAGTTCACAAAAGTGTACACAGAGAGCCTGATTTGTGCTATAATGTAATTGTAGATACTGGGCTCTCTTTTTTTGAAAGGAGTTTTGTAGTATGGCAAGTAAACGACGCGATAAAAGAAATCGAATTCTACATAATGGAGAGTACCAGAGAGCAGATGGAAGATATAGATTTAGATACATAGATGTGAATGGTAAAGAACAAAATATTTACAGTTGGAGATTGGATAGACACGATCCAATTCCAAAAGGTAAGAAGGCAGAACCATCACTTCGAGAGAAGGAAAAAGAAATTGAATTAGCCATGTTTGAGCAAATTGCTGTAAATGGTGGGAAATTTACAGTTTTAGATTTGGTCGAAAAGTATGTTTCTTTAAAAACAGGTGTGAGACATAATACAAAGGCTGGGTATAAGACGGTAATTAATGTTTTAAAGAAAGATGAATTTGGAAAAAAACGCATTGATAAAGTTAGACTGTCGGATGCAAAACAGTGGCTAGTTAAGTTACAAAAAGAGGATGGAAAGAGTTATAGTTCGATACATTCTATTCGTGGTGTTCTTCGTCCAGCATTTCAAATGGCGATGGATGATGATCTGATTCGAAAAAATCCATTTCAGTTTCCCTTGGTTTCTGTTATTGTTAATGATAGTGTAATGAGAGAGGCAATTACAAGAAAGCAAGAGAGAGATTTTCTTAAGTTTATTAAGGAGGATCAGCACTTTTGTAAATATTATGATGCAATTTTTATTCTGTTTAAAACAGGACTTCGTATTTCAGAGTTTTGCGGATTGACTATTAGCGATATTGACTTTAAACAGAAGCGCATAAATGTGGATCACCAGTTGCAGAGGAAGAGAAATATGGAGTATTATATTCTCAAGCCTAAAACAGAGGCTGGTAATAGATATGTGCCTATGACAAAAGAGGTAGAAGAGTGTTTTCAAAGAATTATTGAAAATCGAGTTAAACCAAAGATTGAGCCAATGGTAGACGGGTATGTTGGTTTTTTATTTTTGGATAAGAATGAGAAACCAATGGTAGCGTTGCATTGGGAAAAGTATATGACGCATATTAGAGAAAAGTATAATAAGATTTATAGGGTACAGATGCCTAAAATTACGCCACATGTTTGTAGACATACTTTTTGTTCTAATATGGCAAAGTCAGGTATGAACCCCAAATATTTGCAATATATTATGGGACATTCAGATATTAGTGTAACGCTAAACACATATACGCATGTTGGTATAGATGATGTACAAGAGGAAATGGAGAAGTTCTCAAAAGTGATGTGAAGCCTTGAAAATAGCTGTTGGTAAAAGAATTTTTTTTACCAATGTTTCTACCAATTTTGTGTAAAAAAACTTAAGAAGATATAAGAAGATATAAGAAAATAATGTTGAAATGTAAAAAAATGGAAAACGCTAAATCCCTTGATTTTAGCGTGAAATGCAAAATTAGAGAGGATTTTGATAGATGATTCGAGTTTTATTTGTATGCCACGGCAACATCTGCCGTTCCCCTATGGCAGAATTTATTATGAAAGATTTAGTAAAAAAAGAGGGGTTATCCCACCAATTTTCCATTGCTTCTGCAGCTACCAGCACAGAAGAAATTGGGAATGATGTGCATTATGGAACAAAGCGGATTTTAGAGAAATATAACATTCCATTTGCAAAACGAGGTGCGAGACAAATCACAAAAGCAGATTACGAAGCCTATGACTATCTAATCGGGATGGACACGGCAAATATCCGTAATATGAATCGAATATTTGGGGATGATAATGAAAATAAGATATATAAGCTTATGACCTTTGCAGGTAGTGGAAAAGATGTGGCGGATCCATGGTATACTGGGGATTTTCAAGAGACCTATGAGGATGTGTTACTTGGCTGCAAGGGATTGTTAGAAAGAATCGTTAATGAATCGTAAAAGAGGTAAAAATAAAAAATGGAGAAATGGAAGAAAAAATATCTGGGAAATGCTGATTTTTATCGAATGGTATTATTGGTGGCAGTTCCGATTATGATACAAAATGCCATTACAAACTTTGTTAGTCTTTTAGATAACATTATGGTTGGGCAGATTGGAACGGAGCAAATGTCAGGTGTGGCAATTGTAAATCAGCTTATGTTTGTATTTAACATATGCGTCTTTGGTGCAGTATCAGCAGCGGGAATTTTTGGGGCTCAGTTTTATGGTAAAGGAGATAATAATGGCGTAAAGGAAGCCTTTCGATTTAAAATACTAGCCTGTGTAATACTTGGAATTTTATGGATGATGCTTTTTATTTTCGGAGGAGAGGCATTAATAAAAATGTTTCTACATGAGGGTAGTGATGTAGGGGACATAGCATTAACCTTAAGGTATGCCAGAGCTTATATGTTAGCAGTTATGCCATCTATGTTGCCATTTGCATTGATACAGGCATATGCACAGACTTTGCGGGAAACCGGAGAGACCATTTTGCCAATGAAAGCAGGATTGATTTCTGTGGCGGTAAACCTAATATTAGATTATGTATTTATCTTTGGGTTTATGGGCATAGAAGGAATGGGTGTTTTGGGAGCAGCCATTGCAACGGTCGTAGCAAGAATTATAGAGTGTATTATCGTGGTGGTATGGACCCATTGGAAGAAGGAGAAGAATACTTATGTGATTGGATTATATAAGAATTTCAAAATTTCATGGGGCCTTACCAGAGACATTATAAAAACAGGAACTCCTTTGTTATTAAATGAAACCATGTGGGCAGCAGGAATGGCAATATTAAGCCAATGTTATTCCACAAAAGGATTGATTGTGGTGGCAAGTTATAATATATCCAGTACCGTCTCCAATTTGTTTCATGTGGTATTTATTGCTATGGGAAGTGCGATTTCCATAATAGTAGGAAGATTATTAGGTGCCAATCAATTAGAAGAGGCAGTGGAAACAGATAGGAAAATGATAGTCTTTTCTGTATTAGCATGCTTAGGCTTTGGAGCAATATTACTTATATTAGCTCCCGTATTTCCACAGATATATAAAACCTCAGACGAGGTGCGACAGCTTGCCACTAATTTTCTTCGAATATCTGCCATATATATGCCTATAAACGGATTTATCAATGCATCTTATTTCACCCTAAGAAGTGGTGGAAAGACAATGATTACATTTTTGTTTGATAGCGTATATATTTGGGTAGTAAATATACCATTGGCTTTTTTACTAACCCGATTTACCGGTATGCCAATACTGACAATTTATGCATGCTGTTTATTTATAGATATTATCAAATGTGTTATAGGTTATATTCTGGTAAAGAAAAGAGTCTGGGTACAGCACATGGTGTAAATGAAAAGGATATGTGCGTGAAACTAAAATCGCTAAAAAAACGTCAGCTCATTAAGTGTAGGGGCTTTCATATCGTTTTCTACAGATATATGGCAAATGCAAGCCTAACATAAGGTTATGAGCTTAAGTTCGTGGTAGGATGGTTGAAGGGGTATTTAAACGGATATGAATAGAAGAATCCATCATTGACGAAGTTTCTAAAATATGGTAACCTTTAAAGGATTACACACAGCAAAATAGTATAAAATTGTTTTGTGAAATATAAAGAAAAATAGAGAAAAAAGCAGTGAAAAGAAGAGTACACAAGGAAAGGATTTACAGAGAACCCGGCTGGATGAGAAAGGGGATGACAGAACTTGTGGAAGATGGTCTTGGAGTTTCCTATTTGAGCGAAAGTTAGAATAGGACGGTCACACCGTTATCGTGTCAAGGTCTATAGTAATTTAACTATAGATGAATTAAAGTGGTACCACGGGATTCTCGTCTTTAAATAGAGGGGAATCTCTTTTTTGCTTTATAGGGTTAGGGTGTCAAAAGCACATAACCTAAATTGCACTTGTCAAATTGCACAACAATAAGATAACAATTTGCAGATGGTGTCCGTGCCAGACAAACACAAGCAGACGATAGGAGATTTTTGCCCAATTTTGTGAGTAAGCG
>JAFQAU010000241.1 GCA_017399885.1 Lachnospiraceae bacterium | reverse complement strand
GTCATTGTATAAATCATATCCCTAACCTCCCATATATTACTTTCCTTATTTTTGCTTTTTCTTATTTTTTGCTTTTTCTTAATATTTCCTTTAACTCTTCTATATTGAAAGTATAATTCTTATTACAGAAATGACAATTTACCTCTATTGGTTTATTCTCATCTATCATTGCCCTAAGCTCTTTACTTCCCACACTAATTATGGCTTTCTCTACACGCTCTTTAGTACAGTTACAATAAAACTGCGTAGGAACAGTATCCATAATTTCTACTCCAAAATCTCCCAATACTTCTTTAACAATATCCTCTGGTGTCATATTTTTCTCTAGCAATGCAGTAATAGAGGTTATCTCTTTTAGCTTTTCTTCCAATCTCTGTGCCAACGTATCTTCAGCAAATGGCATTAATTGTATAATAAATCCACCTGCCTGCTTTACTGTATTGTCCTTTTCCATAAGTACACCTAAGGCAACAGCTGAAGGAACCTGCTCTGAAGTAGCAAAGTAATAAGTCAAATCTTCTGCAATCTCACCTGATACCAACTGCGTCTGTCCCATATAGGGTTCTTTTAGTCCCATATCTTTTATTACACTTAGCACTCCCAGATCCAACGCTTTACCCACATCTAATTTCCCTTGCTCACTTGGTGGCAACATTACGTTAGGATTATACACGTAACCCTTTACATTTGCCTTAGCATCCGCTGTTACCGTTAATCCTTGTATAGGTCCACTACATTGAATTTGTAAAGTCAGCAAATCTTTCTCACCTTTACACATACTTCCCATCATAGCACCGGCTGTTAACAGTCTTCCCAATGCAGCTGTGGCAACCGGACTTGTATTGTGTGCCTTTCTTGCATACTCTACTAACTCTTTTGTTGTTGCAGCAAAAACTCGGATTTGATTGTTTGCTGCCGTTCCTCTTACTATATAATCTGACATTTCTTACTAATCCTTTCCATAGTATTTATTATTCTGATACCCTTCTCTTGCCACTATATAAATCCTTTCGCTACATGCTGTAGGTGGTTCCATGGTAAAGGCATCATATGCCTGTACAAACTCCATCCCCGCTTGTTGCAACAAATCTTTTATCCTTTGCAAACCATATGCCCTCTGGTAATGGGTCTCCTCATATCTTCGAAACAAATCTCCATCTTCTCTTACATAAATCGTAAGATCATATTCATTAATTGCTTCTTCTTCATAATAATAGTTTTCCCAAATAAAACTAGCATCTTCCCTGTTTTCGGAAATATTTTGCTCTCCTAATATTTCTCTATATTTATATTCCGTGTTTAAATCAAAGATAAACACTCCGTTCTGGTCCAAATAATTATTTACCAAACGAAACACTGTTTTTAAATCTTCATCTTCCAAAATATAATTCATACTGTCGCAAATGCTTACAGCCGCTTTTACTGTTCCATATAGCTCCAGCTCTCTCATATCCTGCAGCAAATATAATATTCCTTTTCTTGGATCTTCCTGGGAAAAATTCTCTAATTTTCCTCTGGCAATAGATAACATATCCTCAGAATTGTCAATTCCTATCATATCATATCCAGCCATAGCTAACTCTTCTGTAATTTTTCCTGTACCACATCCCATATCTACCACCAATCCATCCTCTACACCATATTTTTTTAATAGTTGTATCAAATATTCTCCCCATGTACAAACATTTCAGAATTTCTATGCCTACTTTTCCCCTACAATGCACCTACACGACGGGCGGAGAAG
>JAFQAU010000240.1 GCA_017399885.1 Lachnospiraceae bacterium | reverse complement strand
TGTAAATATTCTTTCAGCGGAAAATCCTATGTTTTGAAACCAAAATTGCTTAGTCCTCTGGCACTATCCTCTCTGCTGTATGTCCAGAACTTTGCTGTTATTCATGCAGACAAAAACTATTACACCGAACGTTCCAATTGCGATTCCTATATGATTCTTTATACATATTCAGGAGAAGGAACTTTTCAATACGCTGACAAGACTTATACACTTCATAGCGGAGAGGGATTTTTTATCAACTGCAGAGATTTTCATTCTTATCAGGCAACCGAATGCGGTTGGTCACATAGTGTTCTTCATTTCAACGGAAATAATGCAGATATCTTTTTCAAGGAGTATCTAAAGAATGGAAATGTTATTTTTTCAGAATCTGTAAACGGAACTTATCATGCACTTTTGGAACAATTGGTCACTATTTATGAAAAAGTAATTCCTTACCGTGAATTATGTATTTCCAATGCTCTCTCAAACCTTCTGACACATCTGGTTACAAATTCATCCAACGTTAAAGTGGCAAGTCCGGAATTAAATGAGAGCATGAAAAAAACTGTACAATATATGGAAAAAAATTTTTCAAAGGATATCTCTCTTAATTTTCTCGCAGAGTATTCTAGTATCAGTAAATTCCACTTTTCCAGAGAATTTCACAAATATACTGGACTTCCTCCAATGGAATATTTGCTGCAGCTACGCATAAATCAGATAAAACTACTCTTAACAACAACTGATTTACCCGCAAATAAAATAGCCGCTTCTGTCGGTATACTAAATGAACAGCATTTTAATAAGATATTTAAGAAAAAAGTAGGGATGACTCCTGGGCAATACAGAAAAGAATATAAGATTTATTGATATACCTAGATGCGAAAGGAGCCTACTCAACTGAGCAGACTCCTTCTTTATGTTGTATATTTATCTCTACAAATTTTTCTCTGTCTTTCATAGCTCTTTTTGCCTTTCATACAAGAAGCATCCTCGCTCCAAAGAGCTCGGCCAATTTAATTTATCTAACTCATTAGACCATTTCAATAAAAAAGAGAAAATAACCATACGATTATTTTCTCCAGTACCTCACCGCAAACTTCAAATTCATGCGAGCTTTCACTCTCTCTGTAAGACTGAAATTTTCTAATGTTATTACTTAGCAAATAATGTAACTGCTCCAGCTATTAAAGCTGATAGTAAAGGAAACATAATGAGATTGCCAACCCATTTTTTGATTTTTACCTTTACTGGAATATATGGCATCAAATCCTCAGTGCCTGGAATAAACCAAGCCTTTGTATGTCCTACCCAAAATTCATCTATGAAAAGACGGTCAAATATATTTCCTATCATAAAGATTGCTGTCATCTGCCAAAATGCACTCCAAAAGTTGGAAGCTCCATTGATATGGTATACCATTACAGGTACAAGAACTACCATAGGAACAAATAATCCAATTCCAGAAAGTGCATATCGCTTCTTTAATTCTTTCTCTGTGATATATCCAAGTTCCACTACTCGCTTCTTTACATCCTCCTCATGAAAGACCGCACACTTTTCTGGTCCATCCTTTAATACTAGAACACATACCATTAAGAGTATAAAACATACTACAATTCCCTCAATTAAAATCAACATAACGACATCTCCTTTTTCAACTAAGTATCCATTCGTAAAATTCTTATTTTCCTAACTGTTCGACCTATTGGAATTTGTCAATACCTATTACCATAAAAAGCTTTTGCTTTTTCCGTATATTTCTTTACGAACTCGGTCTTTGCGTTTGTAT
>JAFQAU010000239.1 GCA_017399885.1 Lachnospiraceae bacterium | reverse complement strand
GATGCGTAAGGAATATTGTTGCAATAGGCATGCAACACGCATCTGGCACACAAAGTGGAGCAAGTCCCTCATGAATGAGGGATTTAGGGAGTTGAAGTGGACTTGTCCACTTTGTTCTAAAAAAATTTTAGGAGGTAAATTTATGAGAAAGAAAATTGTAGTAGCCACATTGGTAAGTGCTGTTTTATTTGGGATTGGAAACACAGAACAGTCAATGGTACCCTCTGTTGCATACGCCAGTGAAGAAAATACTTCTGCAGAAGAAGGATTGATTGTTGATGGTGTATTTGTACAGTACCAAAATCAACAGGCAGTTGTAAGTGATGATGCTATCACAATTTCCTATACACTTCCAAGTGAGGTAACAAAAATAGGCGACTTTGCATTCTCAGGAAATGCAGGACTTGATAGGGTGGAATTTCCAGAAGGATTAAAAGAGATTGGAAATTTGGCATTTGCGTCTTGTTCTTCTTTGTCAGAAGTGAAGCTTCCTAAAACTCTTACCACGATGGGAATGCAGGTATTTTACGGATGTGAAAAGCTAGGAAAGATTGAAATTCCGGAAACGGTTACAAGTATTGGAAGTGATGCATTTCCACCAGGTTGCGTAATTATCGTAACAGCAGGAAGCTATGCGGAAGAATATGCCAAGGTAAATCAATATACATACCAGTATACAACGGGAGAAGAATTTGTGGGAGATCCTAATGCGGGAGCAGTGGAAGAAGAAATTACATCTACGGTAACAAGCGATCTGACACAAACAACAGAGCCTGAGACAACAGCAGCGCCTAACGATGTAAATGTATCTACACCATCTGCTATAGATACAAATAAGACTTCCATGGAAAGGGCTATAATTAAGAAGGCAAAGAAATCAGGAAAGAAAGCTATTAACGTAACCATAAAGAAGGTGAAAGAAGCGGATGGATATCAGCTTGTATATAGTACAAAGAAAAATTTTAAAGGTTCTAAAAAAGTAACATTTACCGGTACAAAGAAGACGATAAAGAATTTGAAAAAAGGGAAAACTTACTATATTAAAGTACGTGCGTATAAGATCGGGAAAGATGAAAAAAAGGTGTACGGAAAATATAGTAATATAAAAAAGGTATTATTAAAGTAAAGTGAAAGAGTCAGTCATATCAGGTAGGAACGATCAGAAAAGAGATTGTCCCTGCCTGATTTGCTACTTAGTATGTATAATAGGAGGAAAGAAGATGGAGTATAATTTAATCAGTGAGAATATTGGAAAAATAAAAGAAAATATGGAACGGGTTATTATAGGAAAAGGGAATGTGATTGAGCTTGTACTTACTGTATTATTGGCAGGTGGAAATGTATTGCTTGAGGATGTGCCGGGAACCGGAAAGACCATGTTAGCTAAGGCTTTGGCAAAATCTATTCAGGGAAGGTTTAGTAGAATCCAGTTTACGGCGGATTTACTGCCATCAGATGTAACAGGAATACATTTTTTTAATCAAAAAGAGGGAGAGTTTGTGTTGCAAAAGGGACCTGTTTTTTCTAATATTGTTTTGGCTGATGAGATTAATAGAGCAACACCTAGAACCCAATCTAGTTTGCTAGAGTGTATGGAAGAAAAGCAGGTAACAATTGATGGGGAAACTATGATTCTTGACAATCCTTTTTTTGTAATTGCCACAGAAAATCCAGTGGAAACAGCAGGTACCTTTCCTTTGCCGGAGGCACAGCTTGACCGTTTTATGATGAAAATAAATATGGGATTTCCTACCTTTGAAGAAGAGCTTATACTGATGGAACGATTCTTAAAAGAAAAGCCCCTTAATAAGCTTACCTCTGTTGTTACCATAGAGGAACTCATAGAAATGCAAGAGGGAGTAGGGCATATACATATAGATGAACAGGTACGGGAGTATTTGCTTCATATTGTGGAGGCAACCAGAAATAATAAAAAGCTTCGTTTAGGAGTAAGTCCAAGAGGAACGTTGGCCCTTTTAAGAGCCGGTCAGGCTTATGCATTAGTGAAGGGAAAAAATTACGTTACTCCTGACGATATAAAATATTTGGCCCCTTATGTTTTGGAGCATCGTTTGATTTATGAAGGGGCATACATGGCAGGTAGAGAGAAAAAAAATATAATACGTGAGATTATGGAAGAGGTATCTGCGCCAACAGAAAAATTTGTGGGATAGGATTGACTACAAGTTCCTATATCTTACAATGAAAAAGACGTGTATTGGGGGATGTTTTTATGAGAATTATTATGGCATTCGTTTCTCTTATGATCCTTTATTTCATGATACAAAAGATTTTTAAAAATAGATGGTGTAAGGATTTAAGTGTTACAGTTAAATGCAATTGTGATTTTGTTTACGAAGGAGAGCAATTAGAGCTGGTAGAAGTAATAGAAAATAGGAAATATCTTCCAATTTCGGCATTAAAGGTAAAGTTTAGTACAGCAAAGGAATGGGACTTTGGAGAGGATTCTGTGACTACTACGGATAAATATTATAGAAATGACATTTTTTCCGTGGGGAGTTATGAAAAAATTACCAGAAGGTTGCCCTTTGTTTGTAAAAAAAGGGGATATTATGTACTTGGGGATATGGATATTTTTGCAAGTGACTTTTTTTACAGTCACGAGTATTTACAAAGGCAAAAGGGCAGGCAGTGGGTATATGTATTTCCCAAAAGGGTACACAGGCCGGAGATTAATGTGTTATTGCAAAAAACAATGGGAGTAATTGATGTAAAAAAAAGTTTATATGAAGATCCATTTTCGTTTGGTGGAATAAGGGATTATCAACCCTTTGATAGCATGAAACGAGTGAATTGGAAGGCCTCTGCAAAAACAGGAGAATTAAAGGTAAATCAATTGGAGTCTACCAAAGATATTTCGGTACGAATTGTTTTATTTTTCGAAGAGCTTGTAGCTGCAAGAAGGGTTGAGTTAGAGGAATATTGTATTAGCCTTGGTGCAACTTTGGCAGAATATTTTCTTGGAGAGAGGATATCAGTTTCATTAGATTGTAATGGGTGTGACAAAGAAACAGGAAATGGAATTTCAATTGGGCTTGGTTCAGGAGATTACCATATGCGAAATATAGATGAAGGTCTGGCAAGGATTGATCTGGAGCAGGCTGGTAGGAAAATAGAAGAATCCGCAAATTTATTTCCAAAAGACATGAAGATGTACGATTTATGTTTTGTAGTTTCAGGTTGTCAATCCTTGGAATTTCAAAAAATGCTTTTGAAGGAAAAAGAAGAGAGGAGTTTATATTGGGTGTTACCTTGTTATGAGCATGAAAAGCTTTCTATACAGAAAGATTTGCAGGAAAATTTGGTTACGTTATTAATAGAGAATTAACTCCCTCATAGGCAGGGGATTAGAGGAAAGTAGGTTTGCCAGTGCCTGTTATAGTTTTTTGATGTATTCTATAATGGGGATTTTGGAGTAAAAGGGTGTGAAGATAAATATGGAAAAAAATAAAAGGTTTGCCAAAGAAAGAATAGTTTACATAAACGCAATAAAAATATTCTTGTTGGTTTATTTTTCTATTTATGTAATTCAGTGTTTGATTTATCCGGATGAAAAGGTTGGAGGAAATGGATTACTTTTATTAGTAGGTACTTTGTTTTCTGTTTTTTGCGGGCAACGGGCAGATAAATTATATAAGTTCTTCTTGGGTCAATTGCCGGTAATTATATATTGTCTTATAATAGGAAGAAATACTTGGGAAAAAATATTATTTTTTGTATTTTCTGTTCTTTTGACTTTTGTTGTTCTAGGTAGCAGACGAGAGGGGATAAAATGCTGGTATGTATCTAATTTAGGGTTGGGATGGCTTGCGCTATTGATACCGGGGATTTATATTAGAGGATTCTTTCACATTGACAGAGCGGATATTGTGTTATTAAGAATATGCCTGGTATTTTTTTGGTTGCATTATATCAATATGTTTTTTTCAAATCAGTTAAAGTATGTAGGAAAATTAGAACAGACATCAAAGTGTATAAAAGAAGAATTTTATAAAGCCGGGAATAAAATTCTCTTTTTCTTTTCATTCATAAGTATGGGTACTTTAGTAGCAGGAAGCTGTATTTTTATAGAAGGTTTACAAGGGGAAATTGGTAAAATCTTACATAGATTTTTTCGATGGTTATTACATTTTCTGGTGGCTGAAGATAAGGATGGCTATGGTGATGAGATTGTAGAGGAAAGCGATATTGTAAAAGATGAAGAAATAGGAGAAGTAACCAATATTACAAATGATTGGTTGAAAGAATTGGTAGAGATTATTCAACAAATTGTAATGAATTTGTTTAAGGCGATTACCGTAATTACCGTATTTGGAGTTATTATTTATTGCTGTTATATGATTTGGAAGTCATTCTATAGCAAAAGAGCAGGTATAGAAATAGAGGAACTGCAGGAAGTAAAAGAGAAATTAGAGAAGATAAATAAACAGGAAAAAAGGCAAAGAAGAAAATTTCATTTCTTTCGAAATAACAATGAAAAGGTACGACATCTATTTTATAAAGAAATAGTTAGGAATAAAAAAGAATCATATGTATTTCAAAAGGGAAATACTGCATGGGAATTAAAGAAGGCTGTAAATGAGAATAAGGAAGAGCTTGTGGAGGGGCTGTTGCCTTACTATAACAAGGCCAGATATAGCGATGAGGAGATAAGCTCGAGTGAATGGGAACAGTGCAAAGAGATGTGCCGTAAGTGAAAAATTGTTAAGAAATTATAAAATTATAGTATGTATTATGACAATTCTGTGAAAAGTATACAAAGTTCTTGAAAGTTATAAGGAAAAATGATAGTATTAATTTAATGATATTGTGGATGTTACACGGTAAATTTAGATTGTATAAAGGAGGATATAAACGTTATACAAAGATTGAGGGTAATTGAGTATACAATTTAAGGGGGAATGTATATGAAGTTTATAAAAAAACAGTCGGATAGTGGAACAGGTGGGAGAAAAAAAGAAAAGAAACTACCAAAGTTATCGTTAGGAAAAGAGAAAAAAGATAAGAAGAATGAGAATAAGGTGGAAGAATCCTTAAACGAGGCTAAGATATATGAGGAGAAAGAGGTAGAGAAGAATGCTGTAGGTGGAGCAGATGGAACTACCTTAGAAGAGACAAAAGGAAAGTTGAAAAAGGAAAAAAAGCCTCCTAAGGAGAAAAGAAAAATAAAAGAGAAGAAAGTACGTAAGGAAAAAGAAAAGAAGAACCCAAAAGAAAAGGGGAAGCTTCTTGGATTTATAGACAAGTTGCCTAAGATAAAAAAGAAAGGAAATACCAAGGGCACAGTAGTAGGTGATAGCAATAGTATAGGAAAGAAAAATGGCAAGAAGCTTTCACTAAATTGTATTATTGCTAAGTTAAAGGCATGTAAAAAGCAATCTGAAACAACGGGAGAATTTAAGCGCATTGACAAGATACCTTGGTATAGGGGAATTCAGGTAAAGCTTTGGTTAATTGTATTTGTACCTATTTTGTTTTTAGTGGCATTAGGTGTTGTTTCCTATTCTAAGGCATCTGTGGGTATTCAGACTACGTATGTGAATTCTCTCTCAAGTGCAATTGAGCTTACCACTTCTTATTTTGAGTTTGTATTTGATACAGTTCGAAGTGATTATAACGAATTACTTACAGATAGTAAATTAAGAAGCTATGCAAATGGATTCTATGAGGGGTCAAGCAGTACGGAAGGTATGTCCTACTACAATGAGAAGTATAGGGAATTTAACTATGACGTAACGGATAATAAATTCTTAGATGCAGTGTACGTATTGACAGATAATGATGATCCTATTACCACAACAAATGCCAGTGAGAAAGGTTTATATGCATTGCTTTCCGGAACTGAGCAAGGAAAAATGGCAGTAGAGGATGAATTAAACAGTTATTTCTACTTTGGAAATATGCCAGAAGTGGATGAGGCATTGAATACGGATATAGAAAAATATGCAATTCGTATTATAAAAAGAATACCGAAAGCAAACGGTTTACTTATGCTGGATTTGAGCAGAGAGCAGATGGAAAGTATAGTTGGTCAGCTGAATAGTGGAGATGGTAGCATAGTAGCGTTTGTAACCAAAGATGGTTGTGAGATTTATGGAGCCGGTTGTGAGGTAGAAGAAGGGAAAAAATATTTTGCCGGTTATGATTACTATGAAGAAGGAATGGCAAGTGAAGAGATAATTACACAGAAAAATATTAGTGTTGATGGTGAAGCGTATTTATTTTTAATGGCAAAGGTAGGAGAAACAGGTTGTTCTATCTGTTATATTGTCCCACAGGATGTTATTAATCAGCAAGCCTCTGAAATTAGGCTAGTTACAATTTTGTTAGTTATTATTTCTGTAGTAATTGCCGGAATCCTAGGTATATGGATTTCACAGGGAATCAGCAAAACAATCTCTAGTATTTTGAGACAGATTCAAAAGGTTTCCAAGGGAGATTTAACTGTTCAGGTTTATACTAAGAGAAAAGATGAATTTGCTATTCTTGCTACAGGTATTAGTGATATGATTGCACATACAAAACACTTAATCCAGAAGGTTGAGGTAGTAAGTACGGAGTTGACGAATATATCCAGGGAAGTAATTAATAGCTCTGAACAGTTTTTGATTTCTTCCAAAGGAATTCAAGGCTCAATTGGTGAGATAGAAGTTGGTACTTCTACACAGGCAGATAATTCTATAGATTGTTTAGGTGAGATGGATCAATTGTCAAAACGTATTCAAAATGTAAGTGATAATACGCATAAGATTAGTGACATTGCAACAGATACCAACCAATCTATTCAAATGGGAATGGATACCATGGTTATATTGAACGAAAAGAGCCGTTCTACAGCTGAAATTACAAATGTTGTAATTGAGAGTATTGAGAACCTGGAGAAGCAATCCCGTTCCATTGGGAAAATTGTGGAAGCTATTAATGATATTTCTTCAGAAACAAATCTGTTGTCCTTAAATGCATCAATCGAAGCTGCCAGAGCAGGAGCAGCAGGAAGAGGATTTGCAGTGGTTGCATCGGAAATTCGTAAGTTAGCAGACCAATCTATGGAATCTGCTAATGAGATTCAAAAGATTATTGAACAGATTACGAAGAATACAAAGCATGCAGTGGAAACTGCAATGCAGGCTGATTCCATTGTTAAGGAACAGCAAGAGGCTGTAGGAGATACAACAGAAGCATTTAGGAGCATGGAAAAACAGGTTAATGTGTTGATGACAGAAATCCAAGGTATTTTGTCTGGGGTACAGATGATGGAACAGACTAGAAACGTTACACTGAATGCCATAGAGGAGATTTCAGCAGTTTCACAGGAAACAGCTGCTTTAACTACAGAAGTGGGTGGAGTAGTAAACAGGCAGCTTAGCGTAGTAGAAGAATTGGGACAGAATTCAGAACAGTTGTCAGCATCAGCAACAGAGTTGTCTAATGCCATTAACCAGTTTAAGATTAGATAAGTTGTTATAACGGTTAAGCTGTACGAAGTGGTTACAAGCTATTGTAACTGTATAAATATCTAAGAAAAGAAGAGAATCGAAAGAATTTCGGTTCTCTTTTTTGTGTTATGAAACATATAGTGTAACAGTCTGGACAGATTTGTGTGAAAAGGGTTCTTGCCAGTGAGGAGGTATGATGCTGTGGAATTTATTTATTTAGAATGCTATCCAACGAAGGGAAAAGAAAACTGTTTAAAAAAGTATAAAAGGAGAAAATTACAAAGAAAGCAGAAATGGACACAAAGAAGAGTCTTTTCCTATGGTGAGCTATTCCGAGTTATCCGCCTGCCTATTACTTATGAAGAAGCCTGTAAAAAAAATAAGGAATACTTTTTCTTTATGAAAAGGAAAATAAAAGAGAAGCATCCAAACGCAGTATTGTTTTATAGTACGGAGCTATGTCATGGATTTCAATTGGCTAGATATAAAAAACAGTGGATAAATTGGTATTTTTTATTTTCCGGTATTTGGGAGAATGTTAGAGAGATATACGGTTTTGACGATTTTTCCTTAAATGGGGTCATATATGACACTTATGATTGTAGGGCTTTCTTTCTGTTGAGCAGATTGGTAGACAGGGTAAAAAGAATACAAATCTTAACGAAAACGCCAGAACGCTGGGATAATGCTATACAGGAATATTATGAAAAATGGGGAGTGATAATAGAAATTGAAAAGAATGGAATGTTAAGAAATCAAAAAAATATTATCTTTGATTTAGATGGGAAATATTATAAAAAGTATGTGGAATGGGAGCAGGAGAATATAGTGATTTGCTTTGGATTGGGGGAAACGGAGCAAGGGTATTTAAGACATCGGATAGAGCATGGAAATGTAGTCTATGGATTTAAACAAAGTATTCAGGGACAAGAGGTGGATGAAAAGCTAGCATCCATTCTTATGCAAAGTAAAAGCAGGAGGATTTATCAGTTAACACAAATGGAGGAAGTACTATTTGGAGAAGAGGAAATTGAGGAAATTATATTGTATTATCAGTGGCGAGTAGATGAACTGTTATTGTTTAGAACTCCGTATCATAAAGATTGACAATGGGCACGGAATAGGCTATAATACAATGAAGTTAGTGTGCAAATTTATCCCAAAATTAATCTTTGGGGGGATTGTAATATTAAGATTTAACCATGAAAATGGATGAAATCAACATAAATTTATCTAAAAAAGTAAAGGGGTTTCACCCTGGTCATATTGGAGGACGAATTAGATGGCAGATAATAAGAAGAATATTTTAACTTATGAAGGTCTTAAAGCATTAGAGGATGAATTACAGGATTTAAAGGTTAACCGCAGACATGAGGTAGCAGAGAAGATTAAAGAGGCAAGAGAGCAAGGTGACTTGTCTGAAAATGCGGAATATGATGCTGCGAAAGATGAACAGAGAGATATAGAAGCAAGAATTGAAGAAATTGAAAAGATTCTTAAGAATGCAGAAGTAGTAGTAGAAGATGACGTAGATACAAAGAAAATTAATATTGGATGTAAGGTCACAATTAAGGATTTAGAATTTGATGAAATTATGGAGTTTAAAATTGTAGGTTCTACAGAGGCAAACAGCTTAAAGGGTAAGATCTCCAATGAGTCTCCTGTTGGAAAAGCTTTAATTGGGGCTAAGAAGGGACAGACTGTTGAAGTTGAAACACAGGTTGGTGTTTTAAAATACAAGATTATGGAGATACAAAGATCTAACTAAGAACCACTCTGTTATTCTATAGGAAACTAAGTCTTATAGAGAAAGAAGCCCTCTGGGCAGGATGTGCACGAATTGGTATGGGATGATTATAACCATTTATTGATTTACGGCAAGAAAGGATGGAACGTTTTGGCAGAACAGAATAACCAACAAAAAACACAGGATTTGAATCAGTTGTTAAAGGTAAGATATGAAAAATTAGAAGAATTACAGGCAAACAATAAAAATCCATTTGAAATTACAAAATACGATGTGACTCATCACAGTCAGGAAATTAAAGATAACTATGCTACTTTAGAGGATAAAGAGGTAACCATCGCAGGACGAATGATGTTCAAACGTGTAATGGGGAAAGCTTCTTTCTGTAATGTACAGGATTTACAGGGTAATATTCAGGCATACGTAGCTAGGGATAGCATTGGAGAAGATGTTTATAAAGACTTTAAAAAGTATGATGTTGGTGATATTGTTGGTATTAAAGGTGTAGTTTTTACTACTAAGACCGGTGAAATTTCCATTCATGCAAACGAGGTTACCCTATTATCAAAAAGTTTACAGATTTTACCTGAAAAATTCCATGGTTTAACTGATACTGATACCAGATATAGACAAAGATACGTAGACTTGATTATGAACAAAGAAGTGAAAGATACTTTTATGAAACGTTCTCAGATCATCAGCAGCATTCGTCGCTTTTTGGATGGACAGGGTTTTATGGAAGTAGAAACTCCTATGCTTGTTTCTAATGCAGGTGGAGCAGCAGCAAGACCATTTGAAACTCATTACAATGCACTTGATGAAGATGTTAAGCTTCGTATTTCTTTGGAATTATATTTGAAGAGATTGATTGTAGGTGGCTTGGAGAGAGTTTATGAAATTGGTCGTGTATTCCGTAATGAAGGAACAGATGCAAGACATAATCCGGAGTTCACATTGATGGAGTTATATCAAGCCTATACAGATTACCATGGTATGATGGATTTAACAGAGAACATGTTCCGTACAGTTGCACAGGAAGTGTGTGGAACAACTGTAGTTCCTTATGCGGAAGAGATGATAGATCTTGGAAAGCCATTTGAGAGAATTACAATGATAGATGCAGTTAAGAAATATGCAGGTGTGGATTTTAATGAAATTGCCACTACAGAGGATGCTAAAAAGATTGCCAAGGAACATCATATTGAGTTTGAAGATAGACACGTGAAGGGCGATATTTTGAATTTATTCTTTGAAGAGTTTGTAGAAGAAAAATTAATTCAGCCTACCTTTGTTATGGATCATCCTGTGGAAATTTCTCCACTTACAAAGAGAAAACCAGAGAATCCTGATTATGTAGAACGTTTCGAGTTGTTTATTTATGGTCGTGAAATGGCAAATGCATACTCAGAGCTTAACGATCCGGTTGATCAGAGAGAACGTTTCGCTGCACAGGAAGCAGCTTTTGCAGCTGGTGATGACGAGGCAAATCATACGGACGAGGATTTCTTGAATGCGTTAAGTATTGGTATGCCACCAACAGGAGGCGTGGGTTACGGAATTGACCGTCTTGTGATGCTGTTGACAAATTCACCAGCGATTAGGGATGTGTTGTTGTTCCCGACGATGAAGTCATTAGACAAATAAAGCCAGTATTTTCAAGGGTTTGAAGGGCATATTATCATGTTACTGCAACAAAGGTGCAACAAATTTTAAACGAATAATACGGAATAATACTTCCATATACGTTTATTGTTGTGCTGATACATTCTAATAATTTGTACCTATAAGGACATTTTTCTAAAAGAGATTTTAGAGAAGTGTCCTTTTTGTTATGGTCAAACAATTAAGAATTGGAGGAATGTAATATGAATAATACAGCGTTAGGAGCAAAAAAAGATAATATTATTTTTATCAGCGATACACATGAAAAATTCTACTATGAGAAATTAAAAGAAGTAAGGTATCAGGACGTATATCATAAAGCTCTGATATATTGTCTTGGAATCAGTGATGATGTAAGAAGAAATGTGAATAACATTTACGATTTTAAGACAGGATGTGTAAAAACAAAATGTCTACATGAAGGCTGGCAGACCAGCGGAAGCGTTAAAGTAGTCAGAATGGCGTTTAACCTATATTGTAATGGTACACCAAGCGTGAATGATTACTCAGACGCAGAGGAGCAGATAAGTGAGTGCGGACAATACACAGTGGAAGAGTTATTCTGCTGTTGCTATGCACCATATTTTTGGCAGGCAATACAAATTCGTTATCCGGAATATGCAACTTATAACAAGAACTTGTATGCTTTATTTGGAGGAACAGACTAATGTTAAAAGTAAGATTGATGGGAACAAAGAATGATATTAAATGGTTTGGAAAGATTTTGCAGAGAAATCCTAAAATTGAAGTGACAGAGTTTTCAGATTTATACCCGAATAAGGGGACAAAGAAGTTTTATAGAGCTTATGTAGAAGTAAAAAAGAGCAACGTAGTAGAAAAATAGTAAGAACAAAAGGAGAATTATCATGTGTAGAGTAATTGCAATAGCAAATCAAAAGGGTGGTGTAGGAAAAACTACCACAACAAGTAATTTAGGAGTAGGACTTGCAAAACAAGGAAAAAAGGTATTGTTAGTGGATGCAGATGCCCAGGGAAGCCTTACAGCAAGTTTAGGATATACGGAACCGGATGAATTAGAAGTTACACTGGCAACGATTATGGGAAAATTGATAAATGATGAAGAGGTTGAGCCTAGGGAGGGCATTTTACATCACGAGGAAGGAATAGAACTTATGCCAAGTAACATTGAGTTATCTGGTTTGGAAGTGTCCCTTGTAAATGTTATGAGCAGAGAACGGATTATGCAGGAATACATAAATATCGTTAAAGAATATTACGATTACATTTTGATTGATTGTATGCCTTCCCTTGGCATGATTACTATAAATGCCTTTTCCTGTGCAGATAGTATTCTGATACCTGTGCAAGCTGCATATTTACCAGTGAAAGGTTTACAACAACTGATTAAGACTATTGGAAAAGTTAAGCGTCAAATCAATCCTAAATTGGGTATAGAAGGTATTTTGCTGACTATGGTGGACAGCAGAACAAACTATGCAAAAGATATTAGTATCATGTTAATAGAGAGTTATGGAAGTAAGGTAAAGATATTTTCTAATAATATTCCGATTTCAGTAAGGGCGGCGGAGATTTCTGCGGAAGGTGTCAGCATCTTTGCACATGATCCGAAAGGGAAGGTGGCTTCTGCCTACCTTTCCCTAACAGAGGAGGTGCTGGCAAATGAGTAAAATTACAAAGACAGGAAGTGCAGCGAAAATAAAAATTGATAGTTTTGATGATTTATTTGGAGGAAGCACAGTACAGGAAATAGGAGCAGAGCAAATAATTAGTGCTCCGCTAACAGACCTTTATGAGTTCAAAGACCACCCATTTAAGGTGGTGGATGATGAAAAGATGGAGGAAACGACGGAGAGTATCAGACTTTATGGGGTACTTGTTCCGGGAATTGCAAGACCAAGAGCTAGTGGTGGATATGAGCTAATTGCCGGACACCGTAGGAAACGAGGTTCAGAGCTTGCCAAAAAGACAGAAATGCCGATTATCGTAAGAAATTATACCGATGACGAAGCTACGATTATCATGGTGGATTCAAATATCCAACGTGAGGATATTTTACCAAGTGAAAAAGCCAAAGCCTATAAGATGAAATATGAAGCCATGAAACATCAGGGAAAGAAGTCGGGCAAGAATACACTTGATGAAGTGGGGGAAGCTGCCGGAGAAAATGCCAAAAAGGTACAGAGATACATCTGGTTATCCCGATTGTCAGATGAGCTTCTTGATATGGTAGATAAAAAGAAAATAGGTTTTTCACAAGGAGTGGATATTTCCTTTTTATCAGAGGAAGCACAGCAGTGGGTACAGGTTATTTTGGAGGAGCAAAGCTGCAATGTCAGTATGGTGCAATCCGGAAAGCTCAAAGAATATGGCAAGAAGGGAGAGCTTACCTTGCCTATGGTTCGGCTGATTATGACAGAAGAAAAACCAAAAGAAAGAAAAGTAACACTGAAAGCTGATAAAATCAGCAAATATTTTGAAGAAGATTGTAGCAGTGAAGAAATAGAGAACATTATCATTCAGCTATTGGATGAATGGAAAAATCGACAGTAGAAAGGAGGAAGCAAAATGGATAGCAGTTTGAAATTTGATTATTATTACGGTGCAGAAGCAGAACAGTTTTCCTTTTATCGTGTTCCAAGATTATTGATTAAAGATGAGCGTTTCAAAGGTTTATCCAGTGATGCTAAGCTCCTTTATGGTCTTATGCTTGACAGAATGTCATTATCAATGAAAAATGGCTGGTTTGATGATGAAAACAGGGCATATATCCATTATACGGTGGAAAACATCATGGAAGATTTGGGCTGTGCCAGAGCCACTTGTGCAAAGATAATTGCAGAGCTTGACAGCAAAAAAGGGATTGGTCTGATTGAAAAGAAAAGACAGGGATTGGGGAAACCGGATATTATTTATGTAAAAAATTTTGTAGCTGTAGAACCGGATACAAAGCCTAAAAAGACCGAAAAAGAGCATGGGAATACTGATGTTTCCACAGAAGTTCAAAATTTGAATGTCAAGAAGTTCAATAATCAGACTTTCGGAAGTTCAAAATCTGAACTTCAAGAAATTCAAAAAACAGACTTCAAGAAATTCAATAATCAGACTTCTGGAAGTTCAAAAAATGAACTTGCAGAAGTTCAAGAATCGAACTCTAATTATAACAATATTAATTATACTGATTTTAGTTATAACAATCCTATCAATCAATCTGGTAGTGAAGCAGAAGAAACGAAGGATGAGATGGATGATGTCAACGTGTACATAGAAATCATCAAAGAAAATATTGAATACGAGCATTATATGAAGTATGGTTCTTATAAGGACAAAGGTTTGTATGAGGAACTTTTTGAGATTATCTGTGAGGTAGTTTGTGTAAAGCATAAGACCATAAAAATAGGCAAAGATGATTACCCGTATGAGTTGGTAAAATCAAGGTTCTTAAAACTGGATAGCACACACCTTGAATATGTGATTCGGTGTATGCAGAACACAACAACTAAGATTAGCAATATTAAGGCATACATGGTAACTGCACTTTATAATGCCCCAAGCACCATAAATCATTATTATCAGCAGGAAGTACAACATGATATGTTCGGAGGTGGATGGAGTGAAAAGGGTATTATTTAAGCTTATTTTTCAGGTAATTGGGATTGTCATATGGATGTTGACCTGTTATTCAGTATGCAACAAGGCAGATGGATTTGATTTGTTTTTATATTGGATTATGGTAGGGTGTCCTTTTGGAATACATCGGATGTGCCTGTGTTTAGTTCCAAGAAATTTCGGTATCAGTGAAAGTATAGGGATATTGGCACTGAATTGTATTATAGGCGGTTTGATTGGCGGTATCGTAGTTGTTGTAAAGATAATTCGTATTGTGGCAGAGTTTGTGAGTATCGTAATAGAACACTTCTGGACAAAAAGTCCAAAAGTGGAAATATAGAACTTCTGGACAATTTGTCCAAAGGTGGGGCAGTCAGAACATGGCTGCTCTTTTCTTATCAATGACAGGAGGAAGGAAAAATAATGGAGTCCATGAGAGAAGTTGATAGAGTTATGGTGAGAGAAATTAAAAAAGGAAGTACACCGATAAAGTTTGAACAGTTAGGATTTGGAGATTACAGTTATAATAAGATTACATCAAAGGAAAAGCTGTTGCAGGTGCTTTCCTATTTGTTGCGGATTGGAGAGTATCATCAGTTCGCCGGAAAAACAATAGGAAACAATGTGTATATGGATATGAGAGGGAAAAAGGCTTTCTTTCGGAGAACCAGGATGACCTATGAGAGAAATAATATCTTTGCAACAATCAAGCGGTTGGCAAAGAAATACAAGCCAGATTATGAGGGGAAGGTGTATCTGGAAACAGTTAGGTGCTTCTTTAACATAAGTGAGGAAGAAATGGAAAAGTGCCGATATAATTATCAGGGAAAAGATACTTATGCTTTTGTGTTGTCTGATAAGTATATAATGGCTTTGTATACACACTGTTTATCTGCAAGAAAAGTGGTTGCATTGGAGAATGTGGAGATAGAGGGACTTTCAGAAATAGAGCTTGGTATGGTAAAATTAGAGAGTGTAAGAGAAGTGTTATTTCAGGCATTGTTACTAGATGATGTGAAGTTTGAAGATGGGAAGATGTATGCGGAACTATGTACTATTTTTTTGCTATAATTTGTAATAGGAATGAAGATTGTATACTTCAAAATATGTAATGAAAAGAAGGTAACAGATATGGGCTGGAAAGAAGAATTTTTAAACAAAATGTTTGTGGAAAAAGATATTGAAAATGGGTTACACCTATATGTTGAACATCAACCAGAAACAATTTTTCGATATAGATATGGAAGTCAAAACGACATAAATGCTTTAAAGTATGATCAAATATGGTTATCAAATATGAAGTGTCTTAATGATAAATTTGAAGGACAACTTGAAATTTCGTATGATAATATGAATTTCAATTTCGAATCTTTAGAAGATATGTTAAAAACAAAAGTTGATGCAATGATAGAACAGGTAATTAGTTCGTTCTACATAGCTTGTTTTTGTGAAAGTGTTTTAAAGGACACTATGTGGAGTTATTATGCAAATAACCACAAAGGTTTTTGTATAGAATATTATTTTAATTCTTTCGAGAGTCCACAATTCATTTTTCCTGTAGTGTATAAGGATTCTAAGAAGATTGATATAAATAATTTGAATGAAAGTGAGATGTATAAAAGTATTCTAACCAAATATTCCGATTGGTCAAAAGAAGATGAATGGAGAATTGCATTGCCGTATTATGACGAAAAGACTGATGGAAAAGTGATAAAACAACCTTTGCCAAAGGCAATTTACATGGGAGTTGACATAGAAATTCAATTAAAGAATTTTTTAATGCAGCATTGTGAGGAACGGTTCATAGAATTGTATCAAATGGAATTGGATACTAGGAAAAGAAGATTAATACCAAAACAAATATTGTAGAATGTAATATAAAGGCAGTTAAGGAGAATATTATGATGCAACAAGAAGATTTTGAAAATAATAGGAAAGATTATTTATTCAACAAGAAAAAAGTTTCAGTTGTTAAAAGTCATAATTTTGTTTTACCAGTATGGGCAGAATATTGTGCGAAAAATCAAAAAGAATATCGTTTAATAACCTTTGATTATCATATGGATACAAGACCGATTTTTTCTCAATATGCATATAAAAAATGTAATGGGGATATGGCACGAGTAAATTCATATGAGGAACAGAGAAAAATATACGAAAAGTATATAAAACACAAATACGATCTGGACAAGATTGAAGAAATGACAAGATTATATGTTTATCATGATGAACATATTACGGTTGGTTATAATATGGAATATATTTCAGAGTTGTTTTGTGTTTGCAAAGATAAACAAGATTATTCTGATGGGTATAAGCATTATTTTGTTTTGGATAATTATACAAAGGATAGTGATATTAAAAAGTTTTGTAATGAAGCAAAAGAAAAAAACTATATTTTAGACATAGATTTGGATTTTTTTAATTGTGAAGAAGATTTTCAAAATAATAAGGAGATTATTGCAGAACTTATAAGGAATACAGATGTTATAACAATTGCTACAGAGAACGAATATTTTGATTATTTGAAGAACTCTTCTCAATGGACAAATGAATTAGCATTACAGAAAGTATTGGAATTGATTGAGGAAAATTCTAAATGAGAAAGAAAGTAAAATTGTTTCATGTGAGCTTTAATATTACGGAACCTCTTGATAAAATTTTTATCCCTAGAGTACCGGAAAATCTAATGAATGGTGAGGATGAAATATACAAGCGTATTTGTTTTAGTGATTCCATAACAGGTTGTATAAACTCAATAGGAAAAGTGTTAGAAGCATGCGGAAGTACAAATACAATGCCAATTATTGTTTGGGAGAGAGAGGTAGATTTATTAGATGAAAACCTAATTTTATGGAAATGGTTATATGAAGAGAATCTTGTGCCAGATGCAGCAATAACACATGAATGTTGGTATTTGAAACAACTTCATATGAAAGGTGCCTATTATCAAATAAAGAATATCAAAGAGACAATGGAAAATAGAAAACAAGTGGATATTATTAAACCATGTTATAGGGAAAAATTGATTGAAATTCTTGTGAAATATGGTGTAAGCAAAAATGATATTGATAACATTGATGCATGTACACTTGTGAATGAATGGATTCCAGATAAAATGATGGAATCTTGTGAGAGTATCATGAGAGAGTTTGAAAAAGAGATGACTATTTCTTGTAAACAGGAAGTAAACGAAGAACTTTTTCAAATGTTATTTGGGAGCAAACCAGAAATTAAAACAATGGTAGATTCTGTTCCATTGCAAATTTTTAGCAAAGTGGAGATAGAGAAGTTGTGAATTGATAACAAAATATATTAAACAGCGTTAGGGCAGTTATAAACCACAAAGGTTTGTAACTGCCCTGTTTGCGTTTACAGAACTTTTGGACAAAATGTCCAGAAGTAGAAAGGAGAGCTTATGAAGTATTTACTACACAGGCTGTATGTTCCACCATAGCGGAACTACAGCAACAAAAAATCAAGGAGGAAAACCATGCAGGAGGAAGTAACACAAAAAACAATTGCCCTTGTTTTTAAATCCTCTAGGCTGACCGCTGATGTATTGAAAAAAGCCATGAAGATGTATCTTGACCACCGAAAAGCCGGGAAACAGGCAACACATGGAAAAATGTCAGTCAAAAAATTAGTTGGACAGGGTATGGGAGCTTCGAGTATTGAGGTTACGGATAACAACATCAAGTCCTTTGAGAGAGTGGCAAAAAAATACAATGTAGATTTTGCAGTGAAAAAGGATAAGACAGTGGAACCGCCGAAGTATAT
>JAFQAU010000238.1 GCA_017399885.1 Lachnospiraceae bacterium | reverse complement strand
CCTCCCCATCCAAAAAGAAGGTTCCAATATCTATATCAATTGCTCCAATAAATAATGAAATTACTGAAATAATCATCAGTAAAACGCCTAGTACAGCAGTGCTAAACCAATTTTTATTACTTACCTTTTCCAACATAATTGGAATGAGTACTCCTTTCTACCACATAATTCCATACCTAAATTTTATATAGGCAATGCTAGTATAGTGTAATAATTTCTAAATAACTGCGATATCAGGAAAACAGACATGTGATATGGTGTAGTTAATATAAACCATTGCACTAGTAGCTTACTAATTACTATATTTTGTTAGTTTTAACTAACTTCTTATTAAATAAAATGTCAGGAAATCCTGACTTGCGTAATGGTTTCTATTATAACTACATCCTCCATAATATCTTTGTCATTCAAATTTTTTTTTAAATGCAGTTCTTTTAAAGTAATTACATTAGGTGATTATAACAAGGTAATTTTATGTTTTCTACTCCCAAAAGGACAAAAAAACACTCCAAATAGAAACAAAAGGCCCCTTTTGAAGTATTTTTGAGAAAATAATTCATTTACTTATTGCTTAACATAGTATTTTGATACTGCTTCCTATATGCACTTGGTGTGCAACCCATCACCTTTTGGAATGCAGCAGAAAATTTACTTAAATTACCATATCCATATTCATAAGCAATATCTGTTATGGAATACTCTGTATGAACCAAAGACTGGGCAGCTGCCTGCATTTTCTGTGTACGCATATAGGAAAATACAGGCATCCCATAGACCTCTTTAAAAATATTCTTTAAGTGTGTAGCTGAAACATTAAATTCCTTTGCTAACTCGTCAATAGTAATATGCTGGCTCATATGCCTGGACAAATATGCAACCACCTGATTTGCCAGCTGTTGCTGGGACTTTGAAATCACATGATTTGCTACTTGATTTTCTTGTAAATCCTTTCCACTTAATGCAAGAAGCAACTCTAATATTTTTACCTTAAAATACCCTTCCTTGATATTCTCAGGTACAGAATATAGCTCCGAAAAAACATGCTCGATATATTTTCCTGAACGTACAATAAAACAATTCTTATCACAACAAAGTCCTTGTGCAATTTCCATAGGATGTATTTGCATTTCCTCCAATAGCCTCCAAAATGCTGGAGAGACCACATCCATATTAATACCTATGGTTATTCCATGATAATGCTGGAGCGGAAATATATAATCATTTCCCATCTGTGTCCTGATTGCCACCGACAAATCCCCTGGTGTTAAATAAAAGTACTCGTCTTCAAATTCCTGCTCCATCCGCCCCTCATTACAATGATGTATCTCAATGAGTTTTCCACCGCCTGGACTCCCCAAAAAAAGCTGATTCATATGAATGGAATGATATACCAATTGAACACCTGGAAAAACATCATACACTATCATAGTTGCATCCCCTACATCATTAGCAAAAATGTATTCCTTTTTTTCCATCATAGCTTCTAATAACTCCTATTTTTAGTTAGTTTAGGCTAACTTTGATATATTTTGCATTATACTAATTTCCTTAGAAACTGTCAATTATGTCCTTATTATCTTCCAAAAGAAGCAACCTCATACAAATAAGCATTTCCTACTTTGCCCACTCGTTCTACTGTCTCCATATAATATAAGATATTTAGTACCTTCTGTGCTAACTGCGTTGATATGTGTGCTTCTCTGGCAAAATCCCTGGCAGTAAACTTCTCTGGTAAATTATAGGGCACAAATTGCATATAATCCTCAGCACAATTAATTTCTATTTCCTCCACCAGGGCAGTAGGAATTCTGTCAAAACGACTTGCTCCTTTTTTCTTATCCTTACTAAAGCCGTTTAAAAGCTTGTACTCCTCCATATCCAAAAGCACTGGCCGCACCCGCAGATTCTCCTCCTTGAGAAACATCTTAATCTTATAGAGCTCTGGAAAAATCATATAGGCATTCCCTTTTTTGGGAGATTTGCGTTTATTACTTAATTCACCACTTTCCTCATCTATCCAGATTAACCATTTTTCTCGTGGAATAGGATATACAATTGTCACAGGATATAATGGCAAAAATACCTTAAGCTTCTCCCGAAGCTTGTCAAACTGCCTTGTCTGAATCTCTATAATCTCTCCATCTGCATAGATATCTGCTACATAATTTTCAACTGGTATCTCCTGCTTGTCCTCATCAGGCTCATAATAATTTTTAAGAATCGCATGAACTGTCTTTTCTGACAGGGTTCCAATCCCCAATCGCTGCCTGTCTACACCAATTATTTTATTTCTGGCTTCTTCAAATCTTGTGTGATTTAACATAATAAAACCATCCTCTTCTTTCCAATCACAGCTGCCATTAAGATAATTTTCAATTCATTTTAACATAATACACCTTATTTTGATATCCCTCATCTTACATTACAATTCTCTCTATTATACTCTGTACCCATATCACATGTATCAGCTTTTTTATTACATCTTCTCTACTTCCTATTCTGCAATTTTGTGGTACAATTAAGATATTATACTTTATAGATTGGAGTCTATATGGAATTTTTATTAGAACTTGTAATGGAGCTTTTATTAGATTGTGCTGTAAATGAAAGGATATTTTTATGGTAATACCTGAGTCTGGAAAGCGTATTTCCAAAATAGACACTTATTTAAATTGTGCTGAAACCTTTGCCTACAGAAGCACCTGTCTGAAGCGCAAGTATGGTGCTGTCCTTGTAAAGGAGGATGCTGTCATTTCAACAGGCTATAACGGTTCTCCCAGAGGGATGGAAAATTGTTGTGATATCGGAAGCTGTCCTCGTATTAAGAGAAATATGCATCAAGGTGAAGGCTATGGAATCTGCAGGGCTGTTCACGCAGAGGCAAACGCCTTATTAAATTGTTCCAGAGAACAGACTTTAGGTGCAGATTTATATTTAACAGGTGTAAATCCCAAGGATAATTCCATTCACAGAGCCAAGCCATGCCCACTATGTGCCAGAATGATTATTCAGGCAGGTAT
>JAFQAU010000030.1 GCA_017399885.1 Lachnospiraceae bacterium | reverse complement strand
TGTTAAACCACAGTTTTCAAATTGCAATAGAGGCATTGCAAGATTTTAATAATATTGAAAAAAAAATACAGGCTTTATGTGTTTTTTCTAAAAAGCCAGGGATATATGGAATGATTGGTGGACAGGCAGTTGATGTGGAAAACTGTGATAGGCCCATGGAAAAGGATAAACTGGATTTTATTTATAATCTAAAGACAGGTGCCTTAATTGAGGGATCTATGATGATAGGTGCAATTATGGCAGGTGCTTCACCGGAGGAAGTAAAGCAGATAGAAGAAATTGGATGGAAGATAGGTTTGGCATACCAAATACAAGATGATATATTGGATGTTATTGGGGAAGAAGAAGTAATTGGAAAACCATTAAACAGTGATGATAAAAATCATAAAACTACTTATGTCACTCTATTAGGATTGGAGGAGGCCCAAAAGCGAGTTAAGAAGCTTTCTATGGAAGCCGTAAATCAATTGGAGGCATATCCACAAAGAAATAAATTTCTTGAGGAAATGATTAAATATTTAATTTTTCGAGAAAAATAATAAAATTGGCATAAGGGACAATAGGGAATGGAGGCAGATAGTATGCCCAAAATATTAGATAGAATAAAAGAACCGAATGATATAAAGAAAATACCGAAAGAAGAAAGAGAACAATTAGCAAGTGAAATAAGAGAGTTTTTATTGGAAAAAGTAAGTAAAACAGGAGGACATTTATCTTCAAATTTAGGGGTTGTGGAACTTACTATGGCATTGCATTTGTTTTTAGATTTTCCAGAGGATAAGCTGGTTTGGGATGTGGGACATCAGTCATATGTTCATAAGATATTAACGGGAAGAAAACAAGGATTTGAAAATTTAAGACAGTTAGATGGAATGAGTGGATTTCCAAAGAGTGGAGAAAGTGATACGGATGCTTTTAATACAGGGCATAGTTCCACATCTATATCGGCTACCTTGGGAATGGCGAAAGCTAGAGATTTACAAGGAAAAAAGAATAAAGTAGTTGCGGTAATTGGGGATGGTGCACTGTCAGGGGGAATGGCTTACGAAGCATTGAACAATGCTGCCAGACTTCATACAAATATGATAGTAATTTTGAACGATAACAATATGTCTATATCAGAGAATGTAGGAGGAATGGCAAGTTATCTTGGGAAAATTCGTACAGATATTCGCTATAGTAATTTAAAAGTTGGTGTGGAAAATACCATTTTAAAAATACCTAAAGTGGGAAATGCTCTGGTAAAAAAAGTACGCTGTTCGAAAGAATCTATTAAGCGTTTGATCATTCCGGGAATGCTATTTGAAGATATGGGAATAACCTACTTAGGACCAATTGATGGGCATAATATTCAGGATATTTTAGATATGTTATGTCGGGCCTATATGGTAAAAGGGCCTGTATTGGTTCATGTAATTACCAAAAAAGGAAAGGGGTATCGGATTGCAGAAAAATATCCTTCTGTTTTTCATGGGGTAAATCCATTTCGTGTGGAGACAGGAAAAACTATAAGTAAAAAGGGAGGATTATCCTATACAGATGTTTTTAGTAATAAATTATTGCAGTTAGCAAAAGAAAATCAGAGAATTACAGCAATAACAGCTGCAATGCCTAGTGGAACAGGATTGTCAGCATTTAAAGAAAAATATCCAAGAAGATTTATAGACGTAGGGATTGCAGAGGAGCATGCAGTAACATTTGCAGCAGGTATGGCAAAAGCAGGAATGATACCGGTTGTAGCAATTTATTCAACCTTTATGCAACGGGCTTATGATCAAATTCTGCATGATGTATGTCTGGGGAAGCTTCCGGTGATATTTATTTTAGATAGGGCTGGTATAGTTGGAAATGACGGGGAAACCCATCAAGGAATTTTTGATATATCTTTTATGGGTAATATTCCTAATTTGGCAATTTTAGCACCCAAAAATGGAAAAGAACTAGAAAATATGCTGGAATTTGCCATTGAGTTTCACAATCCTATTGCAATTCGGTTTCCAAGGGGAACGGTTTATACTGGGTTAGGAGAATATCAACAGCCTATTGAATTAGGGAAAAGCGAGATAATAAGAAAAGGAAAAAGAGTGGCATTGTTAGCCTTAGGTAGTATGGTAAAGCATGCCCAAAAGGTAAGCGAATTATTGCTACAGCATGGAATAGAAGCTACATTGGTAAATGTAAGATTTGCAAAACCAATTGATGAAACGCTATTGTTAGAGTTGGAAAAAGAGCATGATATTTACGTAACCATGGAGGAGAATGTTGCGTGGGGAGGATATGGACAACAGGTCTCTAGTGTTATTTGCAGAGAACAGTTAGATGTTTCTCTTATTAATATTGCAATAAAGGATATGTTTGTTGAGCATGGAAAGGTCTACGAATTGTATAAAAGATTAGGATTAGACCCACAAAGTATATGTAACAGAATCATAGAACTTATGAAAAAAAAGTGAGGCAGGAATGACAGAAACAAAAGAAAGATTAGATGTATTGTTAGTAAAAAAAGGATTGGCAGAATCTAGAGAAAAGGCTAAGGCTCTTATTTTAGCAGGTAATGTATATGTAAATGAAAAAAAAGAAACTAAGGCAAAGATGGCTTTCTCAGAAAACGTAAGTATTACCATAAAGGGAGAAGTAATGAAATATGTTAGTCGTGGTGGCTATAAATTAGAGAAAGCCATAGAAAAATACGGAGTGTCAGTAAAGGGGAAGATCTGCATGGATGTAGGAGCTTCCACAGGTGGATTTACTGATTGTATGTTGCAAAACGGCGCTAAAAAAGTATATGCCGTAGATGTGGGAACAGATCAACTTGCAAAAAAGCTAAGAGAGGATTTGCGTGTTATTTCTATGGAACAAACCAACATTCGCTATCTGAAACCGGAAGAAATAGAAGATAGTATCGAATTTATATCAATTGATGTTGCATTTATTTCTCTTACAAAAGTGCTTATGCCCGTTCGTACTTTACTGAGAGATGATGGAGAAGTCATATGTTTGATTAAACCGCAGTTTGAAGCTGGTAGAGAAAGGGTGGGAAAAAAAGGTGTTGTGAAGGATAAAAATACCCACGTAGAAGTAATTGAAATGGTTGTGGGTTTTGCAAGGCAGATAGGTTTTGTGCCGATAAGATTGGATTATTCTCCCATTAAAGGGCCAGAGGGAAATATTGAATACTTGTTGCACTTGAAGAACGTTGTACAAGAACCTATAAAAGCTATAGATAGTATTACATTAGAAAGAATAAAAGACTGTGTAAAACAGGCGCACAATGGGTTAAAGGATTAAGGTAAAAATTGAGGAAAGGTAAAATAAGCAAGCACGCAAGATTTATTTTGTGTTTGCGCTTATCAAATACCAGCTGTTTTGAGTTTGATAAGAACGGTGCAAATTATGGAGCATTTTTTTGTTATCACAAATAAAAGTAAAGACAAGGATTTTTATATCGCAAAGGATATAAAAAAATATTTAGAGGATAGAGATAAAACTTGTGTGATAGCCACAGACTATGGTCAGGATGATACAAGAGAGTTTTCTACAGATATATCAGAAATTCCACCAGATACACAGGGTGTCATTGTGTTGGGTGGGGATGGCACCATGCTACAGGCTGCCAATGATTTGGCAAGATGTGATTTGCCAATTTTGGGAGTGAATCTTGGGAATCTTGGCTTTCTAACTGATATTGATAAAAAACAATTATATCCCGCATTGCATCAGCTCATAGAGGACAATTATACTCTGGAAAAAAGAATGCTCATAGATGGAAAATATGTAAATGAAAAGGGAGACACTGTGAGCAATCTTGCACTAAATGATGTAGTAATCAATAAAGGACATTGCTACCACTTAGTCTGTGTAAAAGTTTATATAAATGGGAAGCTACTAGATATATACATAGCAGACGGAATAATTGTTTCTTCTCCCACTGGTTCAACGGGATATAATCTGTCAGCGGGTGGTCCGGTAATGGTACCATCCATAAAAGCGATGATTATCACTCCAATTTGCCCACATTCTCTTAATAATAGAAGCCTGGTGGTTTCAGCTGAGGATGAAATTGTTTTGGAGATTGGAAATACTAGAGAAAATGGTCATGATGAAGGAATACTGATTATGGATGGTATGGTACAAAGAACATTATATACAGGAGAAAGTATAAAAATTAAACAGGCCATGGATCATATAAAGCTTATAAAGTTGAATGGGATGAACTTTTTTGATGTATTTCACAATAAATTAGGAATGGGTAAGGAGAGTATATAAAAATAAGATGAAAATAAAAAGACATACAAAGATTATAGAGTTGATAAATAAATATGACATTGATACACAGGAAGAGTTAGCTGAAAAATTAATTGATTCGGGATTTCATGTAACACAGGCTACAGTTTCTAGGGATATAAGGGAATTAAAGCTAACCAAAGTGGCAGGCAACAGTGGAAAACAAAAATATATTGTGCTACAAAATAAAGAGGGAAATTTATATGAAAAGTATGTACAGGTATTAAAAACTGGATTTATTTCAATGGATCAGGCACAGAATATTTTAGTTATAAAAACAGTATCCGGAATGGCGATGGCGGTGGCAGCAGCATTGGATGAATTACATATTGCAGGAATTGTTGGTTCTATAGCAGGAGATGATACAGTTATGTGCGCCATACGCAATTGTGATGAGGTTTCTGGAGTAATGGAAAAAATAAAAAAACTAATTATGGTTAAATAAATTTCTATTATAATTTTTTCGGTCAGCGTAGTAATTGCACACACTCGCCGAAACAGTAACGAGCTGTTACATAAAGATTACGATTAGAAACAATAAGATCTTGTAACAAAATAAAATAAGTGATAGAATGTTTAAGTTATGAGACTTTATAGGTTATTTTAAGAATATAGTAGAGAATCTACGAAAGTGGAGATTGGAGGAAGTATGTCAGGACATTCAAAATTTGCCAATATTAAGCATAAGAAAGAGAAAAATGATGCTGCAAAAGGTAAGATTTTTACAATTATTGGAAGGGAAATTGCAGTTGCAGTAAAAGAAGGGGGACCGGATCCTGCCAATAATAGTAGATTAAGAGACGTTATTGCAAAAGCTAAGGCGAATAATATGCCTAATGATACCATTGATAGAGGAATCAAGAAGGCAGCAGGAGATGCAAATTCTGTAAATTATGAACAGGTTACATACGAAGGATATGGACCAAATGGTA
>JAFQAU010000237.1 GCA_017399885.1 Lachnospiraceae bacterium | reverse complement strand
TCATAAGCATCCCTCCAACCTTTATTATACCACACAATAACATAAAATAACATACCAAAAAACAGAAAATTTGACACAAAAAAAGCAGGATTTACAAGCCCTGCAAGTACTTTTTTTAATATTCAACTGTCAAACTCCCGAGTCATAGAAACCCTCAAGAAGAGAAAAATGGAAATAATTAAAAATCTAAAAAAGTTATTTACGGGCACACCGGCTATATTTTAGCCGGTGTAAAGCTCGTTGACAAAATTGTATGGCTGAACTGTTACTTTGGAACTGAACAATATTACGTTTATATTTACAAAAAACAAAAAGTTTGATATAATTAACAAATATTATGTTCTAAAATCTTAATTATGTATTCACATAATGTTTCCCTATTATCTGATTAAGGATTTAAAAACTGAATAGCCTATGTAAAATTTAGGAGAATAGTACTAGGAAAGTTACTAACTACAATTTGAAAAACTTTTGCAGGAGTTTTTTGTAGAAACTTCAGCAAATATATTTTCAAAGAAGTTTAATGTAAGATTACAATGTTGATTAAATCACATTGGCCAGTGGGTGAGTAATCAGCAGAGTGATTGCCCCAATTTCAACTGTTACCGGAAAGTTCAAACAAAGTAAAATAAAATCTTGACAATAAAAAAAATATATATTATCATGAAAAAGAACAGATGTTCGTTAAGGAGGAAAATTACATGACTAAAGATGCAAATAAATTAAAAGCCCTAGAGTCTGCTTTGGCTCAGATTGAGAAACAATATGGAAAGGGTTCTGTTATGAAACTTGGGGATAAAGGAGTCAATATGCAAATTGAAACCATTCCCACAGGTGCATTAAGCTTAGATTTGGCATTGGGTCTCGGAGGAGTCCCAAGAGGAAGAATTGTTGAAGTGTATGGACCAGAATCTAGTGGTAAAACAACTGTAGCACTTCACATGGTTGCTGAAGTACAGAAAAGAGGCGGTATTGCTGGATTTATAGACGCGGAGCATGCACTAGATCCTGTTTATGCAAGAAATATAGGTGTCAATATTGATGATTTGTATATATCACAACCTGATAATGGAGAACAAGCGTTAGAGATTACAGAAACCATGGTACGTTCAGGTGCTGTTGATATTTTAATTGTAGACTCTGTTGCAGCATTAGTTCCTAAGGCAGAGATAGATGGAGATATGGGAGATTCCCATGTGGGATTACAAGCAAGACTTATGTCACAAGCCCTTAGAAAATTGACAGCAGTAATTAGTAAGTCTAATTGTATTGTTATTTTTATTAATCAATTACGAGAAAAGGTTGGTGTAATGTTTGGGAATCCTGAGACAACCACAGGTGGACGAGCATTGAAATTCTATTCGTCAATTCGTATGGATGTAAGAAGAATAGAAACCTTAAAGCAGAATGGGGAAGCAATTGGTAATAGAACAAGAATTCGTGTAGTAAAGAATAAGATTGCACCACCATTTAAAGAGGCAGAATTTGATATTATGTTTGGAGAAGGTATTTCCAGAGCGGGTGATGTACTGGACTTAGCTGCAAATGAAGGTATTGTGGTAAAAAGTGGGTCATGGTATGCTTACGAAGGCGAAAAGATTGGACAGGGAAGAGAAAATGCGAAGACTTTCTTGAAAGAGAATCCAGCTGTTTTTGAAGAAATTGAACAAAAAGTAAGAGCTAAGTATGCAGTAGAGGCTTCATCAGAAGAAAATGAGTTGGAGAATAAAGAAGAGAGCGTAGAAGACATCTCCAAATAAAAATATAGAGCTGTGGTGTTAAGTTACGGAATTACTAAATCATTGGTGTATTTGTATTGCTGAACTTAACAGCGCAGTTTTGTTTTATTGAAAGATTCGAGGCTTTTAAAGAGTTAGAAGGGTGAATTTAGTTGGAAATAACACTAATTGAAAAAAAAGGTAAATATAAATACATGGTATATGCGGAATATAGATTTCTCTTTTGGTTAACCTGGAAAGAAATAAATTTTTGGAAACTTTCTATAGGTGAAGAGATAACAAAAGAAAAATATGTTCAAATTGTAAAAGAGACTGTACTACCAAGAGCAAAAAACAAAGCAATTTTATATTTGCAAAGAATGGATCGAACAGAACATGAAGTGAGAAAAAAATTAGAAAGAGAATGTTTTTTGCCAGATATAATAGAAGAGGTAATCAACTATTTACGTGAGTATACGTACATAGATAATGTCAGATATATAGAGAACTTCATATATACCAAGAGAAAGTCTTATAGCACAAAATGGATAGAAATGAGATTATTGCAAAAAGGAATAAAAAGAGAAGATATACAATTATATATGGACAAAGATTTCGAAGAAGATGAGGCTATACAAAAGGCTATATACAAGAAAGTGAGAGGGAAAACAGTTTTATCAAGAGAAGAGTATAATAAAATTTACGCCTATCTGTATAGAAAAGGCTTCAAAGCAAATAGTATAAGAAAAGCTATGGACATGCACTGTAGCAGTTTAATCTCTGGCTGAACGGTTGCTTTGGTACAAACCTTATTCTATACTACACTTGACAATTTGCAAAGAAAAGTATAAAATTTATATGTTGTAGAGAAGTACAATGAGAATTGAATAGGGAGGTGTTCGAGTGCCGTCACCAGAGTTTGTTGTTGCTTTTGTGATCGTTGCTTTGATTTTACTCGTTATCACCGCTTTTGTTTCTTGGAAATTAGCAATCTCTAATAGAATTAAGAATTATGAAGACAAGGTTGGAAGTGCAGAAGAGAAGGCGCGTGAGATTAAAGATGCTGCGATTAAAGAAGCAGTAACTTTAAAGAAAGAAGCTAAGATTGAAGCACAAGAAGCCGCGTTAAAGACCAAAAACGAAGTGGATAGGGAAGTAAAAGAAAGACGTGCAGAAGTGCAAAAGTATGAAAAACGTGTTTTGAGTAAGGAAGAAAATCTGGATCGAAAACTGGAAGCACTTGAAGAAAGGGAATTAAAACTCAATGCAAAGGAAAAAGAGCTTGATAAGGTAAAAGAACAGGCTCAAGAGATGTTTAATAAACAATTGCAAGAGTTAGAGAAGATTTCCGGTTTGACCTCTGAAGAAGCAAAAGAGTATCTTTTAAAAACTGTTGAAGACGAAGTGAAACATGAAACTGCTTTGTTAATTAAGGAGATGGAAAGCAGGGCAAAAGAAGAAGCTGATAAGAAGGCAAAGGATTATGTAGTTACTGCTATACAGAAATGTGCAGTAGATCATGTATCTGAGACTACTATATCAGTGGTACAATTGCCTAATGATGAAATGAAGGGAAGAATTATTGGTAGAGAGGGTCGTAATATTCGTACCCTAGAAACCATGACAGGAGTAGATTTGATTATAGATGATACTCCGGAAGCTGTTATTTTATCAAGTTTTGATCCTGTTCGTCGTGAGGTTGCAAGAGTAGCTTTAGAAAAATTAATCGTGGATGGCAGAATTCACCCAGCTAGAATTGAAGAAATGGTGGAGAAAGCTCAAAAAGAAGTTGAAAACATGATTAAAGAAGAAGGTGAAGCAGCAGCTTTAGATGTAGGCGTACATGGTATTCATCCTGAATTAATTAAGTTACTTGGAAAGATGAGATTTAGAACCAGTTATGGTCAGAATGCATTGAAACACTCTATAGAAGTAGCACATTTGTCTGGACTTCTTGCTGGAGAGATGGGATTGGATGTAAGAGTGGCAAAGCGTGCAGGTTTATTGCATGATATTGGAAAAGCTGTTGACCGTGAGATGGAAGGATCTCATATTGAATTAGGTGTGAACTTATGTAGGAAGTATAAGGAAGCTCCTATTGTTTTAAATGCTGTGGAAGCTCACCATGGTGATGTAGAACCAGAAAGCTTGATAGCATGTATTATTCAGGCGGCAGATGCAATTTCTGCTGCGCGTCCGGGAGCACGTAGGGAGACTCTTGAGACATATACAAACAGATTGAAACAGTTAGAAGATATTACAAATGGCTTTAAAGGAGTGGATAAGTCTTTTGCGATTCAAGCAGGTAGAGAGATTCGTGTTATGGTAGTGCCAGAACAGGTGAATGATTCTGAAATGGTATTGCTTGCAAGAAATATTTCGAAACAGATTGAAGAGGAATTAGAATATCCTGGTCAGATTAAAGTGAATGTGATTCGTGAATCCAGAGTGACAGATTATGCAAAATAGTTTGTGTGTAATTGAGAATGACGAGATTAGGAGAATGGATTTATGATATTTGATTTACATAGATTTATGTAAGTTTATTTACATGAAATTCTCTATATATAATCTTGTGTTTGGAAGGTTTGTGTAAGGAATAAAACATTATTTACCTTTCAAGTTTGAAACAAAAAGCCAAGACCTTTTGAAAAAAAAGGTTTTGGCTTTTTTCTCTTTATAGGAAAGTTCGTCCTATAAAGCAAAACGCGACCCGAGGATGTGCACACACATATTTTACTTAATGAGGTACGAGTTTTAGTAAAATAGCGTACAGAGTAGATGCGTAAGGAATATTGTTGCAAAAGGCATGCAAC
>JAFQAU010000029.1 GCA_017399885.1 Lachnospiraceae bacterium | reverse complement strand
CCTTTGGTATGATGTGTTCCATTGATGAATTAGGATCTTCTAGAGAAATGTATCCGGATGCAGCAGAGGATGGCATATATATTCTAAGCGACAATGACGCATACAAGGATGCACCAATTGGAACCAGTGTACCACAGCTGTTGGGATTGGATGATGTAGTAGTAGAATATGAGGTAACTTCTAATCGTGTAGACTGTTTTGGTGTAATTGGTATAGCAAGAGAAGTTGCAGCAACCTTTAACAAGGAATTTCATCCACCGGTTGTAACAGTAACAGAAAATAACGAACAGACTAAGGATTTTGTTTCCGTTGAGGTAGAGGATACAGACCTTTGTTCCCGTTATGTGGCAAAGGTAGTAAAGAATATTAAGATTGCACCATCACCGGAGTGGATGCAGAGAAGACTTGCAGCAATTGGAATTCGTCCAATTAATAATATTGTAGATATTACCAATTATGTTATGGCAGAGTATTCACAACCGATGCATGCTTATGATTTAGATACCATTGCAGGTAAAAAAATAGTAGTAAAACGTGCAAAAGATGGAGATACTTTTACTACTTTGGATGGACAGGAAAGACAATTAGACAATAGTATTTTAACCATTTGTGATGGAGAAAAGGCAATTGGAATTGCAGGTATTATGGGTGGAGAGAATTCCAAGATTACAGACGATGTAACTACCATGTTGTTTGAGGCTGCCTGCTTTGATGGAACCAATATTCGTTTGTCAGGGAAAAAGCTTGGTATGCGTACAGATGCCCAGGCAAAATTTGAAAAAGGCTTAGATCCAAATACAGCAATGGAAGCCATGAACCGTGCGTGTCAGCTTGTTACGGAGCTTGGAGCAGGAGAAGTAGTTGGCGGTTATGTGGACGTATATCCGGTTGAGAGAAAGCCAGAACATGTAGCATATAATGTGGAAAGAATCAATGGTTTGTTAGGAACAGATTTAGATGAAGATACTATGGTTGGCTACTTTGAAAAGATTGATTTGCAAGTAGACAGAGAGAAAAAAGAATTGATTGTTCCTACTTGGAGACAGGATGTAAAATGTCTAGCAGACGTAGCAGAAGAAGTGGCACGTTTTTATGGATATGACAAGATTCCTATGACACTTCCTAGTGGTGCAAGCACCTGTGGAGGGCTATCACCAAAGCTTAATTTGGAGAAAATAGTAAGAAGCAAGGTAGAACAGTTTGGTTTCTGTGAAGCAATGTCATATTCTTTTGAGAGTCCAAAGGTATTTGACAAATTAAGATTAGATGCAGAGGATGATTTGCGTAATACAGTTGCAATTTCTAATCCTTTGGGAGAAGATTATAGTGTAATGCGTACCCTTACCTTAAATGGCATGCTTACTTCTTTGGGTACTAACTATAACCGTAGAAATAAAAATGTACGTTTATATGAAATTGCTAATATTTATTTGCCAAAGCAATTGCCTGTAACAGAGTTACCAGATGAAAGAACGCAGTTAACTCTTGGTATGTTTGGGGAAGGGGATTTCTTTGATTTGAAAGGTGTAGTAGAAGAAACCTTAGAAGCAGTAGGATTAAAGAAGTTAAAACGATACGACCCAAATGCAGGAAAGAACTTTTTACATCCGGGAAGACAGGCTAATATTATATATCAGAATACCGTAATCGGTTATTTGGGAGAGGTTCATCCAGAGGTAGCAGATACTTATGATATTGGAACGAAGGCTTATGTAGCAGTATTGGATATGCCTACAGTAATGGAGATGGCCAATTTTGATGTAAAATATGTAGGAATTGCAAAATATCCTGCAGTAAGCCGTGACCTTAGTATGGTTATGAAAAAAGAAATCATGGTTGGTGAAGTGGAAGAGGTCATTCGTAAAAATGGCGGAAAATTATTGGAAAGCTACAAATTATTTGATGTATATGAAGGAGAACAGATAGCATCAGGATTTAAGTCTGTAGCATATTCTATATCATTCCGTGCATTGGACCATACATTAGAAGAAAAAGAAATTACACAAGTAATGGATAAAATACTAAAAGGCTTAGAGGCTATGGGAATAGAGCTTCGTAAATAGTAAATGGCATATTCATAGGTTAGATGTTGTGAAGATATACTAAGGAATCCAGCCCTTTTCAAGAAACAAGGAAATGGGCTGGATTCTGTTATAGGTTAGATGGATGGGGAAAGGTTGAGGTGCATGAAAGGGGAAGCAGTAAATAAACTGGGAAAACTAGTGATTGTAATACTGTTTTTGGTATATATACTTGTACTGTCTTACTTTTTGTTTTTCAGTGAGAGATATGGACGAAACGTGGGAAGTGAACAATATAAATATAATTTAATACCCTTTAAGGAAATAAAACGATTTATAGAATACCGTCATATAATAGGATGGGAGCGTTTTACTGTTAACATATTTGGAAATGTGTTTGCATTTGCTCCATTTGGTTTTTTACTTCCTATTGTCAGTAGAGATAACAGAGATTTTTTAAGTGGTCTGCTTTATAGCTTCGAATTTAGTCTTTTTATAGAGTTGATACAATTATCATTTCAGGTAGGCGCTTTTGATATAGATGATATAATACTGAATACATTAGGAGGCGTTTTTTGCTTTTTTATGTTTTGGATTTTAAAATAAAAAGTAAAAAGGTTTTTGTAGTGATGTGACAACTATTCAGCCAAAGGCAATCATCCTGTTGATTGTTTACGTATCAAGCAGCGAGTCTTGAATTTATGTAATACGAGGGAGAAAGATGATGAAATATAGAAAAATTGTGACAGCAACACTATTGGTAACAATGCTCATGTATGCTAGTGGATGTAAGAAAGAAAAAGAATCAAATGTGTTAGATAATAAGAAACAAGAAAATACTACGACCATATTTGAAACAGAACAGCCCCAAACTAAAATTGACCCCACAGAAGAGGTGCAGTCTACGAAAGCTGTGAAGCAGGAATATATAAATGAAAAAGGAAACTGTATAAAGGATAGAATATTGGTGCCAGAGGGATTTGAAAGAGTACACCATAAGAAAAATTCTTTTGGATATTTTCTGGAAAATTATCATTTGTGTGAAAGTGGGCAACCAGTATACTTATATGATGGAAGTAAAAAAGGTAATCAAAATGCCCATGTTGCAGTGTTTTCCATGGATGTGGTCGATGGAGATTTACAGCAATGTGCAGATTCAGTTATTCGTATGTATGCAGAATATTTCTATGAACAAAAAGAATACCAACGAATGCAATTTCATTTCGTAAATGGCTTCTCTTGTGAATATGAAAAATGGAGACAAGGCATGCGTGTGAAAGTTAGCGGAAATCAGACCCAGTGGTACCAAGGGGCGGAAGCAGAAACTTCTAAAGAAAGTTTAGAAAGTTATCTTAGAATGGTATTTTCCTATGGTAGTACCTTGTCTTTAGAACAGGAATCAGAAATTGTGGAGATAGAAGATATACAGGTAGGAGATATATTTATCAAAGGTGGAAGTCCGGGGCATGTGGTAATGGTAGCGGATGTATGCAAAAATCAAAATGGTGAAAAAGCATTCTTATTAGCGCAAGGATATATGCCGGCGCAACAGTTTCATATTTTGAAAAATCCTTTGCATGAAGAAAATCCATGGTACTATCAGTCTGAAATTACATATCCATTGGATACCCCCGAGTATATTTTTGAGGAAGGAAGTCTGCGAAGGCCAGCATATTAACAACGGAATAATAATGGAAGGTGGTGCATAAGGTATGAGAAGAAGTAGAAGAGAAGATTACGCAAGTTTAAATAAACATAAGTCTGTGCCGGGGCTTATTTCTACATGTATGGGAATGGGAGTAATAGCAGGCTTTCTTTTGTTGTTTTTTGTTTCCTATATGTTAGGAGGAGAAGCAGGAATCTGGATTGGTGTTTTGGGAATACTATTATTTTTGGTGGCTGTGGCTGCAATTGCTGTGGCAATCATAGGACTTAGAGATTCCGAGGCACAGGCAAAACGGTCCGTTGTGGGACTAGTTTGCAATGGAATTATAATCGCAATTGTGATATTAACGTATCTTTTGTAGGAATGGTTTATTGTATAAGTGTATGTGAAAATTTTAGAAAGATAGACTTATGTGGAGAAATGCTCCAGCACAGATTACAGGAATTAAAGAAATATACTATATTGGAAAGTGGGCAATCATTCTGATGATTGCCCACCTATTAATTTGGTGAAAAGATATATAAAAAGTAATATTTCGTAAGTTTTTCGTAAGGATTTTTGAAAAGGGATTATGGTAGGATAGTAACAAGAAAACAACCAGTTGAATTCAGCGAAAAGGAAAGGAGAATAAAATGCAAGGCGCAAGCATTTTAGTTGTAGATGATGATAAAGAAATAGCAGATTTGGTGGAGATTCATTTAGTAAGTGATGGATACAAAGTATTTAAGGCGAATTCTGCCAAAGAAGGAATGAAAATATTTGAAAGCAATGAAATACAATTGATGATACTAGATATTATGATGCCGGAGATTGATGGTTTAACTATGTGCGAGATGGTTCGAAAAACCAGTAATATTCCTATTATCATGCTTAGTGCGAAATCTACAGATTTAGACAAAATAGTGGGATTAAGTACCGGGGCAGATGATTATATGATTAAACCATTTAATCCGTTAGAGCTAATGGCAAGAGTAAAATCTCAATTGCGACGTTTTACTACTTTTAATGGTACAAAGGAGAAGGAGAAAGAAATCATTGTGGTCAACAATTTGATTATTGATGTAGAGAATCATATTGTTAAGGCTTATGATGAAGAAGTAAAATTAACGCCTATTGAATTTAAAATACTTAGCCTGCTTGCAGGGAATCCGGGGAAGGTATTTAGTACAGATGAGATTTTTGAGCAGGTATGGAATGAGAAAATGTATGAAGCAAACAATACAGTAATGGTACATATCAGGCGTTTGCGTGAAAAAATAGAAGTAAATCCAAGAGAGGCCCAAATTATAAAAACTGTTTGGGGAGTGGGATATAAGATAGATGGATAGTTTGTGGAAAAGTTTTCGATTAAAAATATTATTTTATAGCTTGATAAGCCTTATTTTGGCTTTAGTAGCAGATTACCTTGTGTTTTCAGGTGTATTTTATTGTAAACATACTTTCTTTGATAAGGGCTACCAAAATTCTCCTATACTAGTGGAAGAAAACCTAGAGAAGAAATCAACCGGTGACAAAAAAAATAAGGAGTCCAAAGAAGAGGAAACAGAGATTCAGATCATAGAAGACAATCTAGTTAATGAAATTATCATTGCAACAGGCTCTAGAAAAAGCTTTTTAGAAAAATATAATGAGATAAAGAGTGTATTAGGAGTGTGGATTATTTTCGTCATAGTGGTAGGAATTGGATTCTTTGTGCTATTTTTTCAGTTACTTACCAAAAGGACTTCGGATTATTTGGTTGAAATATCCAAGGGCATTGACCAAATTGCCACCGGAGACCTAAAAAAAAGAGTGCCAGTACAAGGAGAGGATGAAATTGCCAATATTGCAGAACGATTAAATGAAATGACCAGGGAGCTTCAAGTACTTATAGACAATGAACGAGAGTATGAGAAAGAAAAAAGCGACTTAATTACCAATGTGGCACATGATTTGAGGACCCCCTTAACCTCCATAATAGGCTATTTGGAGTTGGTCAATAAGAAGTCAGATTTATCAGATGAAGAACAAGAAAAATATATCTCTATTGTCTATGATAAGTCAAAAAGATTGGAAAAGTTAATAAATGATTTATTTGAGTTTACAAAGGCAGGAGCAGATCGCGTAAAACTACAGCTGGTAAACTTGGATTTTAAAAGATTTATGGAACAAATGGTGGAGGAGTTTTATCCCAGCTTTGAAGAAGAAAAATTGGAGTGTAGGGTAAATGATACCCTGACAGATGGGATGATAATAGCGGATCCCGATTTGTTGGCAAGAGGCATCGCCAATTTATTTAGTAATGCAATCAAATATGGAAAAGATGGAAAAGTTATCAAGGTAGATCTAAAAGAAAATGAGAAGAGTGTATACGTTACCATTACCAATTATGGTGAAATCATTCCGGAGAAGGATTTAGAACATATCTTTGATAAGTTTTTTAGAGTGGAAGGTTCCCGTTCGGCAAAAACAGGTGGAACCGGTCTGGGTCTTGCCATATTAAAGAAGATTGTTTTGTTGCATCATGGGAAAATACAGGTTTCCAGTGATTATAAAGGAACCATATTTTCTATAGAATTACCCAAAGAAATCCCGGAATATCAGAAGAAAAAATAGGACAGAATTTACAGCCGACCTTTCCTAGCTGTTGAAAGTAGGACAGAGTTGGTAACAGTGCAGGTAGGGCCACGCATTTGCTGTGCTGACCCAAAGAAAGAATAAATGGAGGTAGAGTGAAAAATGAAATTAAAGCATAGGATTCTAAATTTTTTTGCTTTCATAAGTGTTGTATGTATGGTAACAGGTTGTAGAAGTACAACAACTACAACAACGGCTACTAGTACCAACGGAACTACAAAAACAGTAGTGTGTGAAGCGGATAAAGAAGCAATACAAGAAACACAGAAAAAAGAGGAAGAGAAACAATTTACCATAGAAGCGGTCACAAGTTTAAAAAGTACTGTAAAGGTAACAAAAGAAACAGAGCTTTATGTTACAGTAACCAATCATGGTGAGGATTTTAGTGGTTATTTACAGGTTCTATTACCTAATACGTATAACGAAAATACCATGTTTCAAAAGGATTTGACAATTGCAGCAGGAGAAACAAAAAATATTACTTATGTGTTGGATATTAGAAGCTATTCCAGTAAGATTGGAGTAAGGGTTGTAAACGAAAAAGAAAAGGTTCTACAGTCAAAAAAGATAAAACTAGGCGTAATAAACATGAATGAAACCTTTAGAGGAGGGCTTACCGATGATACAACAGGATTGAATTATATTGGTGAGAGCTATAACCCAAATTCCTACGAAGGTGAAGTGGTACATATATGGCTTGATAAGGACAATTTCCCGGAATCTGCACAAGCGTTGGACCCACTAGATGAATTGTATATCAATAATTTTAATACATCACAGTTAAGTGAAAAGCAGTACACTGCATTAAAGGAATGGGTAAAGCAGGGTGGTAACCTGATTATTGGTACAGGGGAAAATGTAGATGAGGCCATGGCCATTTTTGAGGATGATTTTCTAACAGGAACAATCGGAAAAGTATCAAATGAAGGTAAAGTTGATATAACTTTAGATGGCGGTGAGGAATTTACAAGGAATGGATATAATTTTACAAAGGTAGAAAAAGGCAGTGGTACAATTTTTGTTTTTCATGAGAACATTGCCATAAAAAGAAGCCTGCAAAAACAGCAGGGAGAGAAATTAATAAATTGCATCCTGCAAAACACGGATATAAAAAGTGATGTGCAAAATAACTATAAAAATTTATTCAATTATCTAGGCACTAGAGGGCTTAATTTGCTGGATAAGGATACATTGCCAACAGTGAAAAACTATGCATATATATTAATCGTATATATTTTAATCATAACCGTAGGAATGTTTATGGTACTAAAGAAAAAAGATAAGCAGGAGTGGAGCTGGTGGTTGATTCCGGCAGCATCTGTCATCTGTTGAATTGTAATATATTGTATGGGAGCTT
>JAFQAU010000236.1 GCA_017399885.1 Lachnospiraceae bacterium | reverse complement strand
GTTTTCCCATTCACATAAAATGTTATCGTTTCTTTTCTTTTATACTCTGGAACATCCATTAATCTACATTCCGCATCCATTCCAGCTGTTGAGGGAATAACTTCAATTACATCATCCTCAACAATTGGAGAATTAAAATTAGCTTTTTTACCATTAACAGTAATAACCGCAGGCTCTCCTACTTCTCCCCGAAGCATCCTTTTTTCTCCATTTACATAGAAAATAAGCTCTCTTCCTCTTTTTGGAAATAAATTTTCCTTAGGGAATCCTATTTGAACTGTGGCATCCATTACTGTCAGTTTATTATTATTATACAATTTTATCTGTTTTCCATTTACAGAAACCATAATAAAACTGTTATTCTTTTCATAATAACTTAAACATATTCCTACCGGCGTAACTAATGTAGAGTCTTTATCAACATCTTCAAGAAACTCTATATCATTTAACACCTCTTTGCCTCTTACAGCAACACGCTCACTTGGTAAATCTAATTCTTGTGCAAGTTTTTCTGAAAACTGTGGAATCTTCCCACCTCCACCTACAATAAATACTGCACTTACAGAATTATCTCCATTTAACTCCCTTATTTTTTTAGCAACATTTTTCGCAATATTTTGAATAGTGTCAGCTAACCCCTCTAACACTTCTGTTGCTGTAACCTTATGATTTATTCCCATAATATCTGTATAATTTACATTTTTCTTTGACATGCATGCAATCTTTATTTTTTCTGCTGCTGCAAAATCAACCAGGTAACGTTTTGCAATTTCCTCTGTAAATGCATCTCCAGCATGCGGTATCATTCCATATCCAATTATACTTCCGTCTTTTGTAACACAAATGTCAGAGGTCCCGGCTCCCACATCTACCAGTGCTATATTTAGCAAACGGTAATTTATAGGAATTGCAACTTCACTAGCTGCTATAGGCTCTAAGGTAAGATTTGCAACTCCCAGCCCAACTTTATCCACAGCTGCATATAATGATTCAATAACCTCATCTGGAAGAAATGTAGCTATCATATCTACAGATATCTTATTTCCCTTATGTCCTTTCAAGCTAAGCATCATATAATCATTTAAATAGTAGTGAATTACTGTAGAACCCACGCAATAAAGCTTTAATGTTTCTCCTCTTTCTTCACCCTTTAGCTGTTCATATGCTTTCTCTATTCCTAATAACTCTAATGTTCTTATATGCTCATCTTCAATAAAAGTATCTTCTTCAAAAGAATAGTCTGCCTTTACATTAATAGTCTTCAAAACTCTTCCTGCTGCTGCTATACATACTTCATCTAACTTATATCCAATATTTTCTTCTAACTTTTCTTTCACTTTCCTTATAGTTTCTGCAACTTTCTCAATATCATGGATTTGTCCATCCAGCATTGCTCGAGTTTCATGCATCATCACAACCTGGGATACTACAATAAATTTTTTCTCATCTTGTCTATATCCAACAGTCCCTACTATACTTCTTGTACCTATATCAAGTCCAAATATATAATTTTTAGGACACTTTTCTAATTCTGTCATAAAATTCCTCCCACATATTTACAATTCGAACCATATCGTCTTACTCCTATAATAATCCCTCACTTCTCCCCATTATATCATATATTTACACTCTACTCTAGCAATTTTTTTAGTTGGCATTCTAAAGCGCACATATCCCCATTATTATAAATTATTACTTCACAATTCTCGGTAAAAAAATCACTATTTTTTTGATTTTCTAGGATTGCATCAATTTTTTCATCTGTGTATCCACGATTAGTTTTTAGCCTTTTTCTTCGTATTGATTCCTCTGTATCAACATACCAATTTTCATGACAAATCTTGTGTAATCCACTTTCAAAAAGAATTGCACTCTCCACAACATAATACTTATATTGGTTATTATTTTTTTCATATTCAATATCTTCCTGCAACTTTTTCTTAACCCAAGGATGAATAATTTGATTTAAATCTTTTAATTTATTTCCATTCTCAAAGACAATTTTTCCTAAAATCGTTCTATCAATTTCACCATCGCTTGTCAATATATCTTCACCAAATGCTGATACGATTCTACTATAACTTGTTGTTCCTTTTTGCATGGCAAGATGTCCTAATTCATCAGTCATAACTAATTTTAATGAAAAATTATCTTTCATAATCCTTCCAACTGTTGATTTACCACACCCAACATTTCCTGTTAATCCTATAATTCTCATATAATTCTCCATTCAATATCACTCATAAATTATTTTAATGTGCCTCATTCCAGTTATTTCCCTCTTTTACTTCTACTTCTAGAACGACATCCAGCTTCATAGCACTTGACATTTCTTCTTCCAAAATTTTTCTTACCCTATCTACTTCCGTTGGATGTGCTTCTATAAGTAACTCATCATGCACTTGTAACAATAAACGTGATTTAAGGTTCTCTTCTGTTAATCTTTTCTCTACCTGTACCATAGCCACTTTAATAATATCTGCTGCTGTTCCCTGAATAGGTGAATTCATAGCAATTCTTTCTCCAAAAGATCTTTGCATAAAATTACTAGATGATAATTCTGGAATCGGCCTTACTCTATTCATTAAAGATAACACATAACCTTTTTCTTTTCCCTGCTTTATTGCATCATCCATAAATTTTTTTATTCCAGGATATGTGACAAAATATTTTTCAATATATTCTTCTGCTTCCTTTTTGGAGATATTTAAATCTTGTCCTAACCCAAAAGAACTAATCCCATATATTATTCCAAAATTAACAGCTTTTGCATTCGACCTCTGCTGGGTAGTTACCTCCTCAAACGGTATATGAAATACTTCTGAAGCAGTGATTCTGTGAATATCCTGTCCTGAATTATATGCTTTAATTAAGTTCTCATCCTTAGAAATATGTGCTAGAATTCGCAGTTCTATTTGCGAATAATCTGCATCCAAAAAAACAAAACCCTCTCTAGGTATAAAAACTTTTCTGATTTCACGCCCTATATCCATTCTTATAGGAATATTCTGTAGATTAGGTTCTGTACTACTTAATCTTCCCGTTGCTGTAACGGTTTGATTCAATCTACCATGAATCCTTCCGTCATTTTCACATATAAAATTCGCCAATCCGTCAGCATACGTAGACTTTAACTTAGTCAATTGCCTATATTCCAATATTTTTTCTACAATTGGATAATCACATTTTAATTTTTCTAATATGTCAGCAGAAGTAGAATATCCGGTTTTTGTTTTCTTTCCAAAAGGCAATTGTAGCTTTTCAAATAAAATTACCCCCAATTGCTTTGGTGAATTAATATTAAAATCCTCACCTGCCAAACTATAAATTTCTAATTCAAGCTCTTTTATTCGTATTGCTAATTTTTTTCCATATTTTTCCAATTCTTCTTTATTCACGCGTATACCTCTTTGTTCCATTTTATATAAAACATAAACCAAAGGCATTTCTACATCCCAAAACAAAGACACCATATTAGATTTTTCTATTTTTTCGCTTAATATAGCTTTTAATTTTTCTGCAACATATGCTTGGTAACAACAAAAATTAACGAAATCCTCATAGTTTTTTTCTTTTTTTTGTCTGAAAAATTCTTTTCCAAGATAATCTTTCTTAGAAACCAAGGATATACCCAAATAATCACTTGCTAATTGCTCATAATCATAAGAAGCCAGCAACGGATTGAGAAGATAACCAGCTATAGCACAATCAAAAATTTTCTGTTCTAGCAATTCATTTAAGTCACAGTTTTTTACTTCATATTTATGAAACAACCAACTCAGAATATATAAATTTCTTTTTAAATCAATTACAGAAACACAATTGGATTGTTTCAGCCAAACACATAACTGCTTTACTAATTCTTCCTCTTCCTGCGTATCACAAACTTCGAAATAATATACTGCATTTTCTAGAGAAATACTAATTCCCACAATACAGGTTTTACTTTCAAATTCATCTATTTCAAACAAGGATAACTGTCCATCTTGTTTTGCAAAGTTACACATTTTTTTAGAGTTATTCCAAGGAATAAAAACTTCTTCATCTGTACAGATATATATTCCAATAGCATTCCCTTTTACAACATGAGTGTTGATTTTTTCAAAGGTGGCAACCATTTTCTCTTTTCCTTGTATAGTAGCAAATTGACCACACAAATCTAACTCTTTTTTTCCTACATTAAACTTTTTCAATATAGTTTTAAATTCAAACCTTTTCATCCACTCATATGCTTCATCTGTAAACATATTTTTTATTTTTGCATCTTCTAAACAATATTCTATAGGACAATCTGTTTTAATTGTGGCAAGTAGCTTGCTTAACCTTGCTTGATCTGCAAACTGTGCTAAATTTTCTCTTGCCTTTTTGGGGTTAACGTCATTAACATGTAAAATTGCTTCCTCAACAGACCCAAACTCTTTTATAATCTTGATTGACGTTTTTTCCCCAATACCCGGAACCCCAGGAATATTATCCGATGCATCTCCCATCAAACCTTTTAAATCAATAATTTGCATAGGGGACACCTGATATTTTTCATAAACATCTTTTGGATAATAATCTTCTATTTCCGTTCCCGTTTTTTTCGTCTTTGGTATACAAATTTTTATATTTTCTGATGATAACTGTAACAAATCCCTATCTCCTGAAATTAAAGAAACAGTAACACCTTCTTTTTCTGCTTGCTTGGCTATAGT
>JAFQAU010000235.1 GCA_017399885.1 Lachnospiraceae bacterium | reverse complement strand
TTAAAAGCAAATATAGGGGACCAAGTATAAGTGATTGAATTGTATGACCATATTCATGTACAAAAAGTCTGTTGGAAAGTTCTGCCACACTGATCTGTCCTTCATATTTTTTTACGAAAAATGGTTCAGCCGAAACAAATACAAACATTCCAAGAGATATACTAGTTTTGCTATTCCATTCTGTGACAATGGCTCCATGATAACTATAGTGTTTGTTTTTATGATGCTTTATATATAATACAAGACCCAAAATAGTCTGTAATATTCCCCATGTGCATTGCCATATTCTGTATATGTATGTTTTCATAAATCCTCCTATCGGCAATTCAAGTCATTTATGAATTCTTTTATCTCATTGCTTATTTCTTCGCTTTTATAATGGTGAATATAGTGACCACAAGCAAAGCGAATCAACTTGGCATTCATTATAGATGCAAATCTCTGCTGTTCCTCTATCCAATTTTTTGACGTCTGTTTTCCATTTGATGAAAAAAGTAATGCTGGACATTCTATATTTCCATCCCTTTCTACAATGTCTGCATTTTTTAATACTGCATTTGCCTCATTGATGTAACAAATATTGAATGCATTTCGATTTCTCAAAAGTTTGTGCTGTTCAATCTCTTCAGATGTAAAACATTCACCATTTAAGGGACCAACATTCATAATTTTATGAATCATAAGTCTTCTTAATATTTTCATGACTTTAATTCTTTTTGCAACTTCCTTATCTGTCCAATTTTTATATGTTAAAGGCGTTGACATATCAAGACCAATGATAGCACATACATCAGATGGATATTTTTGCTTCCATCTGATCGCTTCCAATCCGGACATTGAGTGTGGTGCCAATATGTACGGTCCGGTTTCTCCAATAGCCTCCAATGCTTCTTTTTGTATAGAAACAAGAGTATCTATATCGCAAGGTGTCTCAAATATATCCGAATATCCATATCCGAATTTTTCTATTACAATAACTCTGAATTCATCCGCCAATTTTTCATATAAGATTTTAAAATCATATACTGGTGCGACTGTACCCGAACCCGACATAAAAACAATCTTTGGCTTGTCAACATTTCCTTTTATGTATATATGAATATTGTGTTGATTTATCTTTACAAATTCGCCGTTATTAACTAACTTTTTTTCCATTCTGACTCCTTAAAATAAATTTCATCTGATGTATTTATGGAATGATAATTCTTAAAAACATTAACAAAATTTAAATTTTTCCCTTAAATTTTTTCCAAATATACAAATTGAAGTTCTTCAGATACTGCCTCTTCCTTATATTTTTTATACCCTAATTTCTCATATAATCTTATATTACTAATACTTTTGGTGCTGGTAAATAACTCATATCTTTGATTCGGATATTCCTGCTCCATTGCCAAAAGAAGTTTTGTGCCAAGGCCCTGATTCTGCATACTGGGGTGAACCATCAATTTACCGATATAAACCGTTTCGTTCTCTCGGTATGCTCTCACAGAACCTATAATAGTTCCTGCTCCATCTACTGCTTTTAAAACAGTTCCTTTTTCATATTCATCACAGACTTCTTCTATGGTCTGCTTTAAAGGCGGAATGTCCATACTCCCAAAGAGTTTCGCTTCACTTTGGTAAGCCAGATATTGTAATGCCAGTATCTCTTTTAAATCTTTTTTCTCTGCTTTTTTTATTGTAATCATATAAAATCTACTTCCCTTTCAATCTCCTAAGCAATCCAATACCTAAAATAAACACACATCCACCAAGAACAATAAAGAATATCCAAATAATATTCCAATACGGTGAATTTGTATCAAACATCATTTCAAGTAGTCTGCTCCAAAACTCCATTCCGATTGCAATTGCAAACAAATCAAACAATACATAGCTACCGCCGAATATGTATATCCATCGCCACCAATAATTACTTTTGCGATTTTTGATAAATGTAATAATTCCCAAAACACACAAACCGGCGAGTATTCCCATAATCAGAAAATACACAACACCTTTATTCTCCATGATCCCCATCCAAAATGATGCATAGGATTCTCTATCGAACAATGCCCATATTCTATGTAAATGAAATAATCCGAAAAACAGAAAGAACCACGGTTCCCATAGGTATATTTTCTTTATTTCCTTCACTTTTTTATCTGTAAAAATCTCTGCCATATATTTCATCTCCTTTATGCCATTTGGCGAAATCTTACCCTACTAACTGCAAAACAATTCCCTTAATTGCAATGCGCATACTGTCCTTCCAGTTTTCTTCGCCAATTTCTCTCTTGTACATTCCACCCAGAATAATCATCATAAAAGTACCCGACAAAGCCTGCACATTTAGATTCCTTTTCACAGCAAGTTCCTTAAAAATTCCTGCACCTATATCACTGTCATCTTCTCTATGCTTTGCAAGAACATCATCAGGAAGTTTCGATAAAACCAAAGCCATAGACTCCGGTTCAAGAAGAACTTTCAAACAAGAATTATAAGTAATCTCCATGGCTCCAAAAATCAAATCCGTAACTTCTTCCACACAATTTGAAAAATCCAGTGAATCCATAGACATATTCTTATCTTGCATAATCTTATAAGCACCGGTTGTCATATGCTCGTCAATCTGTTCGTGAAAGTCTTGCGCCACATCAAAAAGCAATAACTCTTTACTGGGATAAAACAGATAAAATGTCCCTTTGGGGATTCCTACTCTTTTTACCAGTTCATCCACAGTGGTTTTCTTCACGCCCTTCTCCTGCATAAGGATATTGGCTTCCGCTTTTAACCTTTGAATAATCTGCTTTTTTTCTTCTTCAGAATATATCTTAGGCATTTCCCGCTCCTTTTTTGACTATTTTTATCTTTTTAGTCAGAATAGAGCATTTTTACCAATTTGTCAATATATATCACGAAAAAAGGACTGCCACACCAATGTGTACAATCCTTTGTTATAATTTATTACAAAATCATCATTCATAATCTAAATATACTCCACCCCTATCGCCTTCAGCTGTTCTCTCATTTTTCGAACTTTCTTCTCAGAAAATCTCCTACCTATACATTCTTCCAACATACTAACTTTAACACCTGTCGCAACGGCACCCTTTGCAGTAGCGCCCACACAACCACATTCATCAAGCCCGCAAAGAACAACCTCTTTATATCCCTGCATCTCCATATGTTCTCGGAATGCTTTTGCAGTATATGTATCGGAACGGTTCTTCTCAAAACACAAATCAGAAACAATATTCAATCCGCTATATAACTCGGCTCCTTCTGTCCCTTTGATTGAAAATCCGACACCCCATAAAAGTTTAGATATAATATGCTTAATGTATATAACATCGTATCCTTTTTCTTTATACAAATCTATAGCTTTGTTTACACTATTGACAAGTTTATCCGCATCATAAGAAAACATAGACTTTCTTTTATCCCACAGGTAATCATTCTGCATATCAATTACAAGTAATGCTTTTTTATCTGACATATTATTTCCCCCGTTCTCGTAACAACTTAATATCCTTCTCGAAAATCAGTCATTGTATTCATAAAACATCTCATCCAACAACTTATCCATCCCGGCTTTGTCACCCATTGCAGCTTTAAAAAACGTGCCAATATTTTGGAACATTAATTTAAAATATAACCAATCCCCCAAATCATCATATTTTCTCGTTGAATTAATCAAATAATTGCTTCGAAGCGCAGTATATTTTTTACCCTGCTTTTTTCCATATTTCTTAAGCAGTTTGGCGGTGGCCACATCTTCCATGGCTTTTTGCTCCACAAAACCACCGATTGCATCAAAACTATCTTTTTTTGCCCAGAAAATGCCGCTATATAATCCTGTTAATCCAAACGATATCCTGCACAGAATATCATTACACCATAACGGAAATGAATATCTTTCAAAACGTATCGGTGCTCCTCCGCCAATGTGTTTTCCGGTTCTAAGAAGTTTATACACTTCCGATAATGTGCCTTTCGTCATTCGATTATCCGCATCTATCGTAACGATT
>JAFQAU010000234.1 GCA_017399885.1 Lachnospiraceae bacterium | reverse complement strand
GATTTTTGCCCAATTTTGTGAGTAAGCGCAAATGTTGGAGCACTGTTTGAGCGTAGCGAGTTTGCGGAAACATTTGCTAATAGGCGACGGAGCAAAATGGGCGAAATCGACGTGTCTGTGGTGCTTGGCTGACACGGACAACGTCTACAAATCGTAGCCTTAAATTGTGCAATTTGACAAGTGCTAAAAAAATACAAGCTTTTGACACCCTAATCTTTATAGGAAAGAAAGTTTGTCCTATAAAGCAAAAAACGCTATGCGGGGATGTGCACACATATATTTTACTTTATAGGCAACTTCGTTTTTTGTATTTGTGAAATTTTAGGTGTGGAGCAGGACAAATAGTGTAACAAGTTAGCTATGCAGTGAAACTGTTGTGGAAATATAAATGTAAAGGTTTGGTATTTTATGAGTTTGGAAAAGAGATTAAGAGATAAGTTAAGGATTAAAAGTGCAAGGAGTATTATTATGTTTACCCTTGTATTATCCATATTAGAAATGTGTATGATTTTATTAGGTACTTATTTTTTCTATGAAAGCTATAACAACCTAAAAAAGGCAGAAGGAAAAAGAATTGTTTATCAACAGTTGGCGGATGAATTAATGACTGCTTCTGATGATTTGAGTACGGATGTAAGATATTTTGCAATTACAGGTAATATTGAATTTTTCTCAAACTATTGGTATGAAGTAAATGTAGATAGAACCAGAGATCGGATTATTGAAATCATAGAGAAGGATGCGTATTTGAAACAGGAAAATAAACTACTGATTGATGCAAAAAAATACTCTGATGAATTGATGAAAATTGAGATGGAATCTATGTGGTATACTTTACAGGCATATGGAATTACAAAAGATCATTATACTCAGTTGGAGATGGTACCGTTTTGGATTGAAAATATTTACTATTACAAAGAGCATGGGTATGAAAAGGTTCAGAACCTGGAGAATTTGACACTTGACAGGCTACAAAAAGAAATTTCTAAGGAAGGTATCAATATATACATAAAAAGAGAGTATACAAATATTCAGGAACAAAGACAGAAAGAAAAATTTATGGAATTAGGGGCTGTCACACTTGTAAAAGATAAGAAAATGAAAGAGAAGGGAATTGAAATTCTTTTTGATCATAGTTACTATGAGAAAAAAAATGAAATTATTACCAACGTAGGAGTTTTCAGAGAAAAAATAAATGCGTATACAGAAAAAAAAGTAATTAAGGCAGAAGAAAGTGCAAATAAAGCTATTTTTATTCAAGTTTTTTTTACTTTTTGTGAAATAGTTGTTTTGTATTTTATACTAATGTGTATTCAGAAAATGTTTATTAGGCCCATTGAAGAGTACACAAAGAATATAGAAAACATAAACATAGTAAAAAAGCCAATTGTAAATCTTTGCGGAACTATAGAGATTAAAAAGTTTGGAAAAGCTATTAACCTTATGTCAGAGTGCTTATGGAAGGAATTGGATTTTCACAAAGAGACAGAGGAGAAGATGAGAATTGCAAAGGAAGAAGCCGTTAATTCTAATCTTGCCAAAAGTGATTTTCTAAGAAGGATGTCTCATGAAATTCGAACACCTTTACATGGAATTAACGGAAATATATATTTATTACAGCATACAAAGCTTTCTAGGATTCAAAAGGAATATGTTGAAAATATTGATGTTTCTACAAAAATGTTACTTGAAGAAATTAATGAAATTTTAGATTTTTCTAAAATTGAAGCAGGAAAGATGAAAATTCATAGAATAAATTTTTCTATAAAGCAACTAATAGAACAACTGAAGGCAATTTTGGAAAATACAGCACATATGAAAGGATTAGAATTTCTAGTTTATTTGGATTCTAATATTCCAGAATATTTAGTAGGTGATAGTCTTCGATTAAAGCAGATCCTTACAAATTTAATATACAATGGCATTAAATTCACGGAAATAGGATGTGTCGTGTTACATGTTACTATGAAGAAAGAAATTGTATGGGATAATAAGGATAAAAAGGAGGATAGAGAAAGATGTATAAATTTAGGTAATTATAATAATGGTTTAATTCATTCCAAAACAGAAAATGTTAACAATAAATATGATGGTTGTACCTTGGAATTTTCTGTTGAAGATACAGGAATTGGCATTAGTGACGAAGTAAAAAAAGTTATTTTTAATGATTATTTTCAAAGTGATAAAAGTATTAGCAGTAATTATTCAGGAACTGGTCTTGGACTGCCAATTTGTAAGAGATTGGTTGAAATGGAAAGCAAGGGGAAATATACAATAAATATTGATAGTCAAGAGGGGATTGGTAGTAAGTTTTCTTTCATGATGGACTTTAAGTATGGTGAAAAGATTATAAAAAAGAAGAAAAAAAGATTAGTTACTGGAATAAAAAATAACATGTCCATTTTATTAGTAGATGACAATGATATTAATTTAAAGATGGAAAAAGAGATTTTTGGGAAATTAGGTTTTCAAGCAGATGTAGAAAATGACCCCAAAAAAGTTTTAGGACATATGAAAAATAAGTTCTATGATTTGGTATTTTTAGATATTTCTATGCCGGAAATTAATGGATATGAGCTTAGCAGAAAAATACGTGAGCATAAGGAGTGGGATGAGGTTGTTTTGATTGCCTTATCTGCAAATATAGGGCATGAGATACAAGAGGAAGCAAAAAAATCCGGAATGAATGATTATTTGCCAAAACCGTTTTTGGTAGAGGATTTAGAAGAATTACTTTACAAATATAAAAAGAAGGATCCTAGTACCATGAAGAATAATTTATTTGATAGGTGGCAATATAAAGAAATGAAATCAGATAATGGTGTTTCCCAGAGGATGCAAGCGAAAGAAAATGTTAGTAAATTAGGGAGAGATGACATTTATGTTGATTTTAAAAAGGTTTTGGAAATTTTTGGAAATAACGAAGAAAAGATGCATCATTTATTTCAAATTTTCTTAGAAGATAATTTCGAATTTATAAAGAAATTAAAGTCTTATAATAAGAATAATGATGTACAAGCGATTAGAGAGGAATTACATCGAATGGAGGGAGTTACAGGTAATTTAATGTGTTTGAAATTACATAATTGTATAAAAGATTATCACCAAAAGATAAAGACAGGAAAAAGCTGTCAGGAGGAACTTGAGAATTTAGAGAAAATATTTTTGACCACAGTGGAAGAAATAGAAAAGATGATGCAGTAAAAATGTTTTGCCGGATTTTATATGAAGTTACAAGGTAATAGGTGGAACCGCGTGTGAAATCCTTACTGGGTACAGGGAACCTGTGAATAGTAAGGAATAAAATTGGGTGATTTTTTCCTTCTCCGGCAAGACTTTTATAAATATAAAGAAAAGGTGATAAAATTGTATAGGGTATTATTAGTGGAAGATGATAGAACAAATTTATTTTTTTATGAAAACATGAAAGAGTGGGAAGAAAATGGCTTTAAAATTTGTGGTGAAGCTCGCAATGGAAGAGAAGCATTAGATGAATTAGAGAAAAATGAATATGACATGATTCTAATAGACATTATGATGCCAATTATGAATGGTTTGGAGTTATTAGAGGCACTACAAGAAAGAAAAAAGAAGATTATAAGTATTATTGCCAGTACCTATGCAGAGTTCGAATATGTAAGACAAGGAATGCGATATGGGGCAATGGATTATTTAATAAAACCAGTTAAATCACAGGATTTAACTAGGTGTTTAGGGAAAGTAAAAGAAAAATTGGAAGAAGATGAGGAATTTGATTTGATTGATAAAATTTTTATTAAATGTGGTATAGTAGAAAATAGTAGATTTATTGAGAGATTAAAAAATTATTTTCGTCATCATAACGAAATCAGTTTAACGGAGATTTCAGAAGAGTTCCAATTAAGTAAAGACTACTTCGGAAAAATATTCAAATCTCATATGAACGAGAATTTTAACCAATTTGTTCTAAGATTTAAAATGGAATATGCAAAAATATTATTGAAAAATTGTGATAGTAAAATTTATGAGATCAGTGAAACTTTGGGATATAAGAGCGTAGATTATTTTACCAAGATATTTCGTGAGTATACCGGTAAATCTCCAAAGAAATATCATAATTTAGTACATGAGGAAACATTAAAAAGTAAAAGTGATTTTTAGAAATGGAGCAATTCATTAGGACAAGTCTTGAATAGATAGTATAAAATTATGGAAAAGATTTATTATATAAAAGTTTGGGTTTTGATCCACAGATGGGTGTGAGGATTGCTAAAAAAGTAAAAAAAAAGGAAAATTAACGTTTTTTTAGGGGAAAATGTCGGATTTGTTTGGTTGTTGACAGAAATACTATGTGTTAATATTAATGAGTGCTTAAGATAAAAGTGTGTGAGACACTAAGGATGAAAAAATAAAAAACAAATGATAAAAGCTATAAAGCTTTACAAAGAAAAACAAAAGATAAAAGTTATAAGATTTTACAGAGAAGAACAAAAGAAAAATTAAAGCAAAAGAAAAATCTAACAAAAGAAAATCCAAACAAAAGAAAATCCAAACAAAAGAAGAATCTAACAAAAGAAGAATCTAACAAAAGAAGAATCTAACAAAAGAAAATCCAAACAAAAGAAGAATCTAACAAAAAAAGAATCTAACAAAAAAAGAATCTAACAAAAGAAGAATCTAACAAAAGAAGAATCTAACAAAAGAAAATCCGAACAAAAGAAGAATCTAACAAAAGAAAATCCGAACAAAAGAAGAATCTAACAAAAGAAAATCCGAACAAAAGAGAAATTTAAACAAAAGAAGAATCTAACAAAAGAAAATCCGAACAAAAGAGAAATTTAAACAAAAGAAGAATCTAACAAAAGAAAATCCGAACAAAAGGGAATTCTAAACAAAGGAAAAGTCTAACAAAAGAAAAATTCAAACAAAAGAGAAATCAGTACTGTTCACATGGAAGTTGTGAAAATTAACTACATTACCAATCTTTAATAGGCATTTTTAAACAGGGATTGATTTATGTTAAGGGAATGTATTATAATTAACTTGTTGGCAAAGTTTTGTCATAGTAACTATTGTAAGTACCAGTAGGTACTATAATTTAGAAGAATTGAGGATTGAGGAACATGAAGACATTTAGCCCTATTAAAGAAGGTAAAGTACGTGAAGTTTATGATAATGAGGATACTCTTATCATTGTAGCAACTGACAGAATTTCAGCTTTTGATGTTATTTTGAAGAATAAAGTAACAAAAAAGGGTGCTATTCTTACTCAGATGTCAAAGTTTTGGTTTGATTTTACTAAGGACATTGTTCCTAATCACATGGTATCCACTGATGTTAAGGATATGCCTGAGTTTTTCCAACAGGAGCAATATAATGGAAATAGCATGATGTGTAAGAAATTAGAGATGCTTCCAGTAGAGTGTATTGTGCGTGGTTACATAACAGGTAGTGGCTGGGAAAGCTATAAAAAAGATGGCACAGTTTGTGGGATTAAGCTTCCAGAAGGCTTACAGGAGTCTGATAAGTTACCAGAGCCAATTTATACTCCAACTACAAAGGCTGAAATTGGAGATCATGATGAGCATATTTCCTTTGAAGAAAGTGTAGAGATTTTAGAAAAGCTTTACCCTGGAAAAGGAAGAGATTATGCTACTCAGATTAAGGATTGTACTATTAATTTATATAAAAAATGTGCTGAATATGCATTAAGTAAGGGAATCATTATTGCAGATACTAAGTTCGAGTTCGGCTTGGATGAGAATGGCAATGTGGTAATTGGTGATGAGATGTTAACACCGGATAGCTCAAGATTTTGGCCATTAGATGGTTATAAACCAGGACAGGGACAACCATCATTTGATAAACAATTTGTAAGAGATTGGCTAAAGGCAAATCCTGAAAGTGATTACTTATTACCAGAGGAAGTTGTAACAAAGACAGTAAATAAGTATGAAGAAGCTTATGAGTTATTAACTGGAAAAAAATTTGAGAAATAAATATTCTTAGAATAATAATAATTTATAGTCGTTGTGAGTGGCTGGAAAAAAGGTGGTGTCGTTTGATGCCACCTTTTTTCTTTAAAGGAAGGTTTTTGTGTTTTATTAAAGAGAATGCTATGGGGGGATACAAAAACCCTGATTAGGAATATACGAATGTTTTCAGGAAGATGTTGGTAGTGTTTTTACTAATTGGTATATGATTGAAAGGATATAAATTTTAAAGTATACTAAATATGAGAAGATGAGACTGTTGCTAGCTTATTCTATAGATGAGTTTTTATATATAAATTTTTGAAATATAGGGAGGAAGAGATGTTAATATTTCAACCTGGAAATATAGCGTATATTAACAAAGAGGGGGAATCTGTTTTAGACAGTGCAAAGTCAGCAGGCGTTTTTTGTAATAATTTTTGTGGTGGAAAGGGTACATGTGGAAAGTGTAAGGTAAAAGTAGAAATAGGGGAATTTAATGAAATCTCTAAGGAGGAAAAAAATTTCCTTGGGGAAGATGAGATTAAGGAGGGCTATCGTTTAGCTTGTTATTTGTATCCTAGGTTTTTGTTTAAAACCTGTGAGATTACTTTTACGGATGATACTGAGAATGAGGAGTATGAGATACAAGATAAGGGAAAGGATATTGATTTTTATCAGGAGAAATTAGATAAAATTTTTAAAGGGAATCACACGAATGAAGGCTTTCAGATGGAACAAAGATATGGGATTGCCGTTGATGTAGGTACTACGAATATAGAAGCGTTGCTGTGGAGAATAGATAAGTGCCAATGTGTGGGAAGAATTGTGAAGAAGAATCCCCAACAAAGATATGGTGCAGATGTAGTTGCAAGGATTTGTTACGCAAATGAGAAGGAAATAAATTACAAGGAGTTATGTGAAATATTGCAACAAGAAATAGTGGGAATGGTAAGAAATTTTGAAGAATATATAGATGGGGAAGGTATTGAGAAGATTGTTATAGCAGGAAATGCAGTTATGATGCATTTTCTGAATGAATGTCCTATAGACGGATTTGTGAAAGCTCCTTATGTAGGTAGCTATAAGAGGGGAATAGAAATGAAAGGGGATTTATGGGGAATCCCTGATTGTAATATGATTTTTTTTCCAAATATTGAGAGTTTTGTGGGAGCAGATACAGTTGGTGTTATATATGCAAGCTGGGATAATTTTAAGAGTAGTAATTCCATACTTTTGATTGATATAGGAACCAATGGAGAACTTGTAATGTGGAAGGATGAGAAATGCTATGTAGCTTCTACGGCAGCAGGACCTGCATTTGAAGGTTCTTCCATTACTTTTGGAATGAGAGCGGAAAAGGGGGCTATTTTTGGAATTTCTATCCTTCCAGATAAGGTTGAATTGCAAGTAATTGGAGGAGAAAAGCCAAAAGGAATTTGTGGTTCCGGTTTAGTAGAATTGGTTGCTAAATTATATACAATGGGAGTGATAGATAAAACCGGATATTTATGTACAAGAGAGGAAGCTAAGAATAAGCAGTTACCTGTTTTTCTTCAGGAAAGGTTGATTTCCAATCATCATGGAAATTCTTTTGTTCTTTTCCAAGAAGGAGAAAAATTGGTATATTTATCTCAAAAGGATATTCGAGAGCTACAGTTGGCAAAGGCAGCAATTTTATCAGGGGTAGAAACCCTATTAGAGAAATGCAAGGTAAGTGCGAATGATATTGAAAAGTGTTATCTTGCAGGAGCATTTGGTACTTATTTGGATAAGGAATGTGGAAAAATAATAGGGTTACTTCCAAACATATCTACGGAGAAATTTGAGTGTATTGGAAATGCAGCCTTGTTTGGTGCTAGTAGAGTTTTGTTTGAAAATGATGGATTTAAAAAGACAACGGGGATTGCAGAAGCTGCAAATCATATTGTTTTGGGAGAGGATACGTCTTTTCAAGAGAGATATATTTTATGTATGGATTTCCCGTCAATTTAGGTAAATGAAATAGTAGATAGCATTTTGATAATTCTGTGTAATCATTACGTAGATCGTAAGGAAGTGAATCAGTTAAGGGAAATGATATATGAAACAAAGTAGTACTTGGGTACAGTGTACTAGAAGTAAAAGTTCAGTGTTTTGGTGCTTTGCACCCTGAATACACAAGTTATAATAAGGAGGCTATGAATATGAGTGAAAATATAATGGAATTAGCAAAAATTTTAAGAGAAAGTGACAATATTGTTTTCTTTGGTGGTGCCGGAATTAGTACTGCAAGTGGAATACCGGATTTTAGAAGCTCAGATGGACTTTATAGTAAAAAATTAAATCGGAGCTTTTCGCCGGAACAAGCAGTTTCCCATAGCTTTTTGTTTCAGTATCCTGAGGAATTTTACGAGTTTTATAAGGCAAACCTAATTTATAAAGATGCGAAACCAAATGCCTGTCATAAGGCATTAGCAAGGTTAGAGGAAATGGGAAAACTGAAGGCAGTAGTGACACAAAATATTGATGGATTACATCAGGCTGCAGGAAGTAAAAATGTGTTTGAGCTTCACGGAACGGTTCTTAAGAATTATTGTTTAGATTGTGGGAAGCCTTACCAGGTAGATTATGTGTTGGAAGCAAAGGGAGTTCCTACTTGCAAGGATTGTGGAGCAATGGTTAGACCAGATGTAGTTTTGTATGAAGAGGGATTAGACCAAGAGGTTTTATCAGGGGCAATTTCAGCAATTTCAAAGGCAGATACCCTAATAATTGGAGGAACCTCTTTGGTAGTATATCCTGCTGCAGGTTTGATTCATTACTTTAGGGGAAGAAAGGTAGTGCAGATTAATAAGACGAAAACTACGGTGGATGAGAAAGCGGACTTGTGTATTTATGATGACATTGCTAAGGTTATGAGTGAAGCTTTAGATATGATGTAAAGAAAAATGGGGTGAAAAAAGATGAAACGAAGACAAATGATAGCCTGCCTTTTGGGGATAAGTATAGTATTTCCCATATTTGGAGTAGAAAAATCTGCTTATGCAGGGGTGAAAGAACATGTTTGTGGTGAAAGAAATCCTTCAATATATAATTTAGAGGAAACAGTGACGAAAAGAGGTATCATAGAAAGCCAAGATACAGTAGCACTGGGAGGAATTGTAGAAAGTCTTGATACAGTAACCACGGGAGATATTGTAGAGACCACGGATACAGTAACACCGGGAGGAATTGTAGAAAGCTCAGACAGAGTAACCACAGGACAAATTGTAGAGACCACGGATACAGTAACACCGGGAGGAATTATAGAAAGTCCAGATACAGTAACACCGGGAGGTATAGTGGGAAATCCTGAAACGGTAACTGGGGGTGGTATTGAAGACACAAAAAAGGATACGGTAGTTGTTTTTGATAAGAGTGAATATAAAATACCTTACACCAGATCTAAGAAGATTTACGCGAATGCTATAAATAAAAAGGGTGAAGCTGTAAAGGTTACTTATAAATCTGCAAATCCTAAGGTTGCTAAGGTTGATGAAAAGGGAAATGTAACAGGTGTTTCAGTGGGAACCACTGCAATTACAGCTACGGCTGAGGGAAATCCTAAAGCAACTGCTGTGTGTACGATTCATGTATATAAGCAGAAGAAGGGGTGGTATGAAACTAAATCAGGAAAAAAATACTACGTAAAAAAAGATGGAACCAGAGCGATAGGATATACAAAGATAAATGGAGATTATTACTATGCAAATAAAAATGCATATATGGTAACAAATAAATGGAAATACATTAAAATTTCAGGAAGAAAATATAAGCTTTATTTTGGTGAGGACGGCATGCAGGTCCAGAATGTGTTATCTGTGATTGGACCACAGAAAAAATATAAAATAGAGGTAAACATTACACAAAATCTGGTTATTGTTTATGCAAAAGATGGAAAGAACGGATTTATTATTCCGGTAAAGGCAATGATTTGTTCTTGCGGAGTAGAAGGACATGAGACGAGACAGGGAAATTATAGTTATTTAACTAGAGCAGGAAAATGGCATCATTTGAATTACGGAGTAAGTGGAAAGTATTGTACCAGATACTCAGGACCGTATTTATTTCATTCTGTAACTTATGATACATACGGTGATAATTATTCTCTACAGGCAGAAGAATATGAGAAATTAGGCACAGCAGCCTCCCATGGTTGTGTTCGTCTCATGGTTAAGGATGCAAAGTGGATTTATAATAATTATAAAAAGTGTAGTGTAAGCATATTTAAAAGTAATAAGAAGGCACCCCTAAAGAAACCAACTCCAAAGGAAGTGGTAAAAATAGGAAAAAAGAAAGCTTATGATCCTACAGATCCAGATTGTAGGTAAACAAAGTGGAGCAATTGCATTTGCTCCACTTTGTTTTTAAATAATTGTAATAATTTTTCCCCAATGGTACAAAATAGAATAAGAAGGCCTATTGGCTAAAAAAATACCGTATGGGGAGGTTTATTATGGAATTACAGTCCACGAAATTGGAAACGAATATGAAAATTGTTTCTGATATTTTAAGAGTAGATAAAAATTTTGACCTTGTGTATCGTGTCATAGAAATAGGCGGAAAAAATGCTTGTTTTTATTGTATGGACGGATTTACCAAGGATGAAATTTTACAAAGGTTGATGCAGTTTTTTCTGGAAATTAAACCTGAAAATATGGCAAAGAATGCCCATGACATGTCAAAGCAGTTAATGCCTTATGGGGAGATAGACTTAAAAACAAATGTTTCTGATATGGTAAAGGATGTTTTGTCGGGGATAACCTTACTTTTGGTAGATGGTTATGATAGGGCAATCACCATAGATTGTCGTACGTATCCTGCAAGAAGTGTAGAAGAACCGGATAAAGATAAGGTTATGCGTGGTTCCAGAGATGGTTTTGTAGAAACCTTGGTATTTAATACTGCATTAATAAGAAGACGAATCCGAAACCCTAACCTCACTATGGAGATTTTTTCCGTGGGAGAAAGCTCCCAAACAGATGTGGTGGTAAGTTATATCAGTGACAGAGTAGATCAGGAGATGCTTACAAATATTAGAGAACGGATTTCCAACATAAAAATAGATTCTCTAACTATGAATCAAGAGAGTTTAGCGGAATGCTTGTATCATAAAAAATGGTATAACCCATTTCCTAAGTTTAAATTTACCGAAAGACCGGATACTGCGTCAGCATCTTTACTAGAAGGTAATATTATCATATTGGTAGATAATTCTCCCGCTGCAATGGTAATTCCTACTTCTATTTTTGATATGATAGAAGAAGCAGATGATTATTATTTTCCACCTATTACGGGGACTTATTTAAGATTGTCCAGACTTATTATTAATATTGCTGCCCTGTTATTGACACCTACTTTTTTACTGTTTATGAATCAACCCGAGTGGCTACCTGAGAGATTATCTTTTGTAGGCTTCCAAGATAATGTAAATGTATCACCGTTTATTCAGTTTCTAATATTGGAATTTGCCATAGATGGTCTGCGACTGGCAGCGTTGAGTACTCCAAGTATGCTTAGTACCCCACTTAGTGTGGTAGCAGGTATTGTTCTGGGGGATTATACGGTAAATTCCGGTTGGTTTAATTCTGAATGTATGTTATATATGGCCTTTGTGGCAATTGCAAATTATACACAGGTAAGCTTTGAGTTAGGATATGCCTTGAAGTTTATGCGTATTATGCTATTATTTTTCGTGCAACTATTTGGAATCTATGGATATATTGGTGGTATTATTTTAGTAGGCGTGCTAATTGTGAAAAATAAAACAATTTCCGGTAAAAGCTATATTTATCCGCTTATACCATTTAATTGGAGAAGATTATGTCGTAGCTTCTTTAGAGTGAGTTTACCTACCAGTGAAAAAAGGTAAATTTTATCCATTTAACGAATGCTAAGTTTGTGCATCCAATTTATGAAACTCCCATGTTCAATGGATTTATTGTGGCGCTAAAGATAGGAACATGGGAGTTTTGTAATAGTTTAGCCGTTCACTGCATGAAGAAGGCTCCCTACAAGCTACCTATGTAGATTGTAGGGAGTCACTTTGTTTTACTTTCTTATGGTCTTGCGCCCTGTCTAAAATGTTATGATAATGAACAATCGTTATTATTGTCTTAAATCCCAGAAATTACGATTTTTGTCTTTAGACATTCCGTTGTCAAAACAAAGAACCATTTGATCTAGATAATCCTCGTCTATAAGATATCCCATATGGTAAATTTCTTCTTGTCCTGCTTTGAAATCCTTAAGGAAGAATCCTTTTCCAACGTTGGCTTCTTTAAAGTAAGTTGGACCATCTGAGTAAGCACGTAGTTCTTCTAAATAGCTAGGAATTCTATAATTAGGGAATATTAATTGTGGCTCATCCCCCTCTGAAAGATAACACATTCTATTCCCTACCTCTATGGAATCTAGCGTTTTATTGGTGGTATTCTTTACTTTTATGGTTAGTAGTACAAATTTTTGGTTTATTTCCTCAGAATTTGCAATCTCACCAATAGGCGTATCGATTCCATTTCCGTCTTCAATAACCTCACGGATATAGGATTTTAAAGTACCGTCTTTACTTGTGTATTTTGAGGTGTCACCCCATCCATAGCATGCAACGTCATCTCCTTGTTCAATATATTCCTTTATATTATCTGTAACTTTTAGGTCAAGTAGTTCATAAGATACCCCATCTTTGATAATAACATCATCTTTAGAAATAATGGCTAAAGGCGCGACTGCATCGGTAGAGGCATCTGTTTCTGTATTTTCCATTCCCATAGGATTATGGGCAAGATAATTGGATAAGCTTTCGTAAGGGCTTGCCTTTGAGGCTTCACATTTTTTTAAGCTAATTTGATTTGCGTACTCTATAAAGCTATCCTTGCTTAAACCGTTTTGTGCATCATAAAGCATTACATATCCGAAATGCTCATAAAATACAATAAGTTGTTGTCCATAATCTGTATCCTTGTTATATTGGCTACCAATAATTTCGTTGGTTTGAATATAGATAGCATCTTGTCCGTCTATTTTTAATCTATCCATTTCTTTGGCATCTCTAATAAAGAAATTTTTGTCGGTGTTGGTATCTATTTGGATTAATGTAAGGTCAAATTCTTTTCCAGATTCATATCCGTCTTTATGTATAAAATCATAATATCCAGGGGCATCTCCTATGTATTCTTCTTCGTATATATTATCATCTACAGTATAGCCTTTGAAATCAGGATATATAAGCATTACAGGTTGAACAGAACTCTTAGTTGTAAGGGTATTTGTTTCCATTTGGATTGTTTCTTCAGGTTGTTCTATATTTACTTCTATTTGATAGCCTTCTTTTTCTACAGTACTTTTAAAGTAATCTGAGATTTCTTCATAAGCATAGACACAGGTAGGTACAGCGGCAATTGTTAGTGCAATCGCGGCAGCAGTTTTCCATGCCATATGTATTTTATTTCGTTTTTTTGCTCTCATTTTTATTTGTTCCTCCATATGTTTCTGTAATTTCTTTTTTAACTGTTCTTTCTCTTGATTTGACATAGTTTCAGGCAAATCAATGGCTTCTTGTTCTAATATTTTTATATAGTTTTGTTTCATTTATCTTGCCTCCAAATTTTTATAAATGGATTTGTGAGCTAAGGTTGCTCACTTATAGAGGATGAATGCTAACGGAGAATGCCTTGTTTGGTTAGAATGTTGCCCAAACGTTTTAAGCCTCTTCGTATTCGACTTTCTACATTATCCTCTTTTAATTGATACAACTGCGCTATTTCTCTTATTTTATAGAAATAAAAATAACGTAAAATGAAAATACTTCTATCCGGTTCTTCCATTTCATTTATCACTTTATGTAATAATTTTTCATTATGTTTTTTTTCAAATTCCTGTTCTACTTCGTTTGAAAAGGAATAAAGTAATGATTCCACTCCAGCTTCTTCCTCTAGGGCATTGAGACTTATGTCTTTTTTGTTTTTCTGTTTTCGAAGCATATCCAGAGCAGTATTTCTTGCAATTTGATAAAGAAAGGCTTTTACACTGGTTTTGATTTTTCCACCGTTTTTTGCGTACTCCCATAATTTTAGGAAGGATTCTTCTATGGAATCCTCTATCAAATCCTCACTATAGTTTCTTAAAATATTACTGCAAATGGTTTTCACCGGAGAACCATACAAATCAATTGCTTGATTGATACCTTCTTCAGGATGTTTGTTCAGCAATTTTTTTAATTTATTATCCATTGTTTGTTATCCTCATTTTTCTTGTGTTATATAGTATTAAGATTTATATATCAAATAAATTGATATGATTTCAATAAAATTTGATATTTTAGTTGTTTATGTATAAGAGTTTCACGCAAGATGTAAACAGATTGGTTATCTTATGAAACATAAACGTTAGTGTTCACAGAAAACCTTTGAACAGCAACACACAAACTTTTGATGTTAATGAAAGCGCTTTCAATATACTAGACGTCAAAAAGATCTATTTTCCGTCAAAAAAAATATATAAAGGTGAGTATTTTAGATATTTGGTCAACGAAATAATATAATAGATTGCAACATTTAGAATGTTTAAAAAGTATATATATAGTAACAGTTTAGAAGGAACCTGAACTATTATATATAATATGAGGTTGCGAATAAAGGGAAACATATTGTAAAATGTGAATGTTAAAAAGGAACAATTATGAACGTACAACATAACAGTTGTGCCATAGAACTGAACTGTTACATAAAAAATAAAAGGAATAGGAGAAAATAGGTATATTATGCAATTACAAAGAGCAGAAATTACACAAGAGGAGTTAAGTCAGGCAATTGCCATTACACGTGGAATTAATACATATTATGAGGGAAAGGTTGTAGGACAGTCCTATTTGGGGTATGCCTTATTAGTTTCTATTATGACCAATGGGCATATTCTCTTAGAATCTGTTCCGGGTCTTGCTAAAACAACGGCAGCAAAGGTTATGACAGAGGCGGTAAGTGGAAAATTTTCAAGAATCCAGTGTACACCGGATTTATTGCCAAGTGATATTATTGGTACACAGACTTATAATATGTCTACCAATACATTTGATACAAAAATTGGTCCTGTAAATGCCAATTTTGTACTGTTAGATGAAGTAAACCGTTCCAGTGCAAAAACACAGAGTGCCATGCTAGAAGCCATGCAGGAGAGAAAGGTAAGTATAGGCGGGCAGACGTATGCATTACCGGATCCTTTTGTGGTGATTGCTACCCAAAACCCTGTAGAGCAGGAAGGAACGTATTTACTTTCAGAAGCACAATTGGATCGTTTTCTTTTAAAGGTGAAGCTTAATTACCCAAATACGGAAAATGAGATAGAAATTTTAAATCGTATTGAGGCAAATATTTATTCGGAAGGGCATGCGGTAGCAAGCTTAGATGATATCCGTTTTTTACAAAAGCTTAGTAAACGAGTATATATGGATCCTGCCATTAAGAAGTATATTGTAGATATTGTGCAGGCATCCAGAATGACAGATAAAATACTTCCACCAGCCCTGTCACAATATGTTTCTATGGGAGCTAGTACAAGAGCTGCGATTGCATTTATGGAAGCAGCAAAATCTGTGGCGCTTATTAATGGTAGAAATTATTGTACACCAGATGATGTAAAAGCCATGAGATATGCCATTTTAGGGCACCGTATTATGCTGAACTTTGCGGCAATGGCAGATGGAATAAAAGAGGAAACCATTATTGATGCAATCGTAGGAGCTGTGAAAACACCATGAAAATGAAATATATTTCCAAAATTACTTCTAACCTAAAACGATATAAAAGCATACGGACAAATCGTGTGACATCCAGAGTTTTGGATGGTAGCTATCGTTCGGTATATAAGGGTAGGAGCATGAATTTTGATGAGCTTAGAGAATATGTTGCCGGGGATGATATTAAGGATATGGATTGGAAAGCATCTGCACGTAGTCAGAAATTGTTAGTCAAACAATATGTAGCGGAGAAAAAGCATAATATTATGCTTGTGTTAGATACCAATTGTCGAATGCTTGCAGATACTTTAGAGATACAGGAAAAGAGAGAGGTAGCGTTAATGAGTGCGGGAACTCTGGCATATTTGATTAATCAAAATGGGGATTACACAGGTGCAATTTTTCCAACAAAACAGTCTCTAAAGTACTATCCTTTTAAGACCGGGCTTATGAATATTGAAAATATATTAGAGAATTATCATAAGCATGTGACGGAGGATAATGTATCTAGTATCAATACTGCATTAGAGTACATTGTTCGCCATTTTCGTAGAAATATGATTATTATTATTGTAACAGATATACAAGGAATTCATGGGATTTCCGAGTCTATTTTGAAAAGGTTAATGGTTATGAATGATGTTCTTATGATAAATGTCAGTGATACAACAATGTCCTTAGAAAATGGAGAAAAGGATCCATCATCTGGTGTTTATAGTTTGGAGAAGAGAAACTATCTTTCGGGATTTTTTACCAAGGATAGGGAATTGGCAGAATTGCAAGAGAGGAACAGACAGAAGGTTCATGAAGAATGTGTGAGTAAATTAAAAAGATTCGGAATATCTTTTACTACCATAAATCATGAAGAGGAGATGGATCAGACGATTATTGCATTGTTAAGTAATAAGTAGCAGTTTCGCACTGGAACTAAATGTTGAAGGAATGTATCAGTTTAGCCGATGGATAAATGGTTACATAGGAATAAAACAATAGGAGGTAATATGAAGACATCTGTTAATTTACAAGAGCCATTTTCTTATGCAGTCTGGCCCATTGTTGTGGTAGGGGCATTGATTGCTTTTTATGGGATTTATCTTCTTGTGACAGTGATAAAGAAGCATAGGGAAAAGAAACCTTTAGAGCAAAAGGTAGTAAAACAGGAGATGGCAGTAGATATTAATAAAATAAAACGGAAATATCTTACACAGTTAGAAATTATCAGACAGGAATTGTGTAATGAAAAGATTGCTACAAGAGATGCGTATCAGAGAATGAGTCGATGCATACGTGGATTTGTATATGAAGTTACAGGGATTCAGGTTCAAAATTGTACGCTTGAGGATATTAAGAGGCTTAACATGCCTAAATTGGAAGTATTAATTGCAGAGTATTATACACCGGAATTTGCCATAAGATCCATAGGTGATAGTAATGCTTCATTAGAAAAAACGAAAAGGGCAATTGAATTATGGAATTAAGAAATGAATATATGATTGTAGTTGGTATCGTAATTTTACTACTTGTAATCTTTCTTGGAAAAAAGTCATACAAAGAGTACAAGGATGGGAAAAAATTTGTAGGTATGTCCTATATTGAGGATGAACCGTATTTTAAGAAAAAAGTGCGTACATACGGGATTTTGTGTAAGTTGTTAGTTGGTTTTACCATTATAGCAATAGGTGTTTCTTTTTTGTTGTTGGCAAGGCCATATAAGAAGCAGGTAGTGGATAAGGAAAAGTATAATCGAGATATTATTTTGTGTCTGGATATTTCTTATTCCGTAGATGAGCTTAATCTGGAGTTAGTAGATAACTTAAAGGAAACGGTGAATAGTCTAAAAGGAGAACGTTTTGGAATTATGATTTTTAATTGTTCTGCAGTCATGCTATCTCCACTTACAGATGATTATGAGTATATTATAAATACATTAGATGAACTAAAAAAAAGTATAGCATATCGTATGGATGAAGGAGAAGCAGCAGATATGCTGGATAATGAAAATTGGTTTTATTTAAGTAGTTATATTGTGGAGGGGACACTTGGTGGAAATGAAGATAGGGGAAGTTCGCTGATTGGAGATGGTTTGGCAACAAGCGTATATAATTTCCCTAATTTGGAGGAAGAACGTACCAGAATTGTTATTTTATCTACGGATAATGACTTGCAGGGAACACCACTTGTTACCTTAAGCCAAGCTGCAGACCTTTGTATTAAAAATAATGTTGTGGTGTATGGAATTGGTACAAATGAGATGCTTAAAGAAGACATAGAAGAAATGGAAGCAGCTGTTTTAAAAACCGGAGGAAGCTTTTATTTACAAGAAAAATCAGGGACAGTGGAGCAAATTGTTCAGGAGATTGAAAAAAAAGGTAAAAATCTGGTAAAGGGAAAGAAAGAAATTCGAGAAGTGGAATTGGTAGAAATTCCGGCAATTGTTTTATTTGGTTCGATCTTTATTATGTTGCTGTTTATGAAGATTACAAAAGTGTCGGAGCAATAGAGGAATATTAAAAAATATTGTATAAATACGAGGACAATTCGTAGTGTGATTGTCCCTATCTCAATAGTTATAAGACACATAAAATGGAAAGTAGAGGATGCGAAAAATATGATAATAAATCCCATTTTGCCCATATGGCTTATGGTAATAATATGCGTTATTATGCTGTTTTTTAAAAGAAAAGGAATTTACGCCAACTTAAGGCAAATACTTATTATTGTGTTGGTGTTTGTGATTAACTTAAGGATTATGGTTCCAGATGATAATATAAATACTAGTTCTTCTAATATGGATATATCGGTGTTATTTGTAGTTGACAATACGATTAGTATGTTGGCACAAGATTATAATGGGAATACAGAAAGACTTGATGCAGTAAAAGCAGATTGTGCTTACATTATGGAAAAGCTACAGGGGGCAGATTTTTCAGTGATTACATTTGATAATACTGCAAGGATTGTGGCACCTTTTAGTAGTGATAGTGATTTTGCCAAAACTGCAATAGATTCTATCTATCCCATTGATCCCCTTTATGCAAAGGGTTCTTCTATGAATATTTGCAAAGAAGTTCTAGTAGATTTGTTGAAACAAAGAAAGGAAAAAAATAGTGGTGCATTAGCAGTGTTCTTTATTTCAGATGGAGAAAACAATACGGATGAAAAATTGCAGTCTTTTGAAGAAGTGGCTTCCTATGTTGATTATGGCGCTGTTCTTGGTTATGGAACTGAGGAAGGCGGAAAAATGTATGTGAGAAGATTCTATGAAGAGGGGACAGAACGAACTTTATTGCAGGATGAAACAGATTTTCCTTATAAGGATGCAATATCAAGAATAGATGAGAGTAATTTAAAAAAGCTAGCTAGTGATATGAAGATTAGTTATGTAAATATGAGTGAGCAGAAGAATGTAGATGACATTATTAAAGGGATTAAGAAAAAAGCGGTTACAACTATAAAGGATGGAGATAAAACGGATGGGTATCAAGATATTTATTATTGGTTTGTGATTCCGCTTTTGCTATTATTGATTTATGATTTCAAGGTATGTATACAGCGTAATATTGGCTAACGAAATGATATTAATTTGGAGGACGATATGAAGAAAATACTTACAATTGTTTGGGGTGTACTCATAGGATGTTTCTTTCTGCTTATAGTAAATTTTGTGGCAAATGAGGCAGTAATAAAAGCTTATAAGGCAGGCGAATATAAGGAAAATAAGTTGTCATGGCTAGGTGTTTTGGAGCCATATATTTCTCACTATAATAAAGGAAATATGTATTATCAAAAAGGAGAATATGATAAAGCCATAGAAGCTTATGAAACGGCCTTGGAAAATCACCCTGGAGAAAAGGAAGAGTGCATGATTCGAATTAATCTGGTATTGGCTATGGTTGCACCTATTAAGCCAGAGGAGATAACGGAGGATGATGTGGAGGCGACTATTGCATTATTAGAGGAAGCTAAGGAGGTTTTGTATGCCCACGGTTGTGCCACAGAAGAGGGCAGTGGGCATAATGCACAGGCAGAACAGTTAAAAGAGGATATAGATCGCCTGTTAGAGGAATTGAGAGGTGAGGAGAAGAGGGAGGAAAAAACCGATCAAAAAAATACAGAACAGAAGCAGGAGAAAGAAGATAATAAGGAAGAAGAGAATATAAAACAGCAGCTTATGGATCTGCAAAGACAAAGCAATGAAGCTAGGAGTAGGGAAATGTCAGGTATTGAAAATTTTGGAGATTTTGATTTTTATGATGGAAAGACCTGGTAAAGTTAAGGCAAAGAAAAATGAGTTATGAGGATATGCACGAATTCAAGAAGAAAAATAGGTGGGTTGGTGAGTGGGAATTATTGTGAAATTATTAAAGATTTTAAATATATTTAAAACATGAATATTCACTATTTTGATTTAAGAAGATATGTTATAATAGGACTAGATGTTCAAACGATTGTAGGGGATTTATTGGGGGGATTTTTATGAAGAGTAAAAATCGGTATAAGAGAATATTTTTAACTTTTTGGAGATTAGGTATAGTTGGAATCTTTCTGAGTGTGGCTTTTTTTATAATTGGAAATGCTACAGCAGGTGATAATACAAAAATCTCAAAAGCGGATTATTCCAGTGTAGATTTGGGTGGAACCAATTTTGGTGACAATTATGGATTGAGTAAGATTTCCGCATCAGATGTATATAATACAACTGACCAAGAATTACTTTTAGTTTCCTCGTCTTTTTATAATTATCGCTATGATAATGAAATAAAAAAGGGTTGGAGAGATCAGGGAATACAAGGTGAGTTATCGGGAATTGGGAATCCATATACGATTTTCAATAAAAAGTTAGATGCGTATTACAAAAGTAACAATATTAAACAATATGGATTGTATGAAGGGAATTTTTATAACTATTGGCAAGGGTCTTACAGTAGTTATCAATGGTGTTTAGATAATTATACAGGTTTTTATTGGGCGCAGAATATTGCAAACCGTAAAAATTACAATGCAGCCTGTCAGGGGTTGGTGGGAGATACTTTGGTAGATTTTGCATGGACAGCAGACACTTATAATCCAGGAGATATTGTATGTAAAGATAGTACAGTAAGTTTGCCTTATTTTAATCGTGTATTTTTAGAGCAAAAGTATGCTAGCGCAGATGAAATAGGAATTGGCGTGATTGCTGAGCATGTGGGATTTCCATTTCGCTACGAACATGATGAACAAAAGGGAAGTCATTATGTGTTCAATAGCAAATATGATGTAGTAAAATTTAAGGGAAGTGAAGCAACAGGAGAATGTGGTGATTTAGCAAATACCTATGAATATTATTATGGTGTAGAGAAAGAAGCAGAATCAGATTCAGATACAAAACCTTCATTAAATTACTATTATAATTCCAAGTATGTAGTTAGCAGACAGAACAAGACAGCACAGTTTTTGCCATTTAATAAAGGAGAAGCAAGTGTAACAAGTTTGGATTTTGGATATGGGCTACGTTTGGACATTCCTTTTTATCTGACAGAGGATGGATGTCAAACTTATGCAGATGGTGGACAACCTATGAAGTTTAACTTTGAGGGTGATGACGATGTATGGATTTTTCTAGATGGAAAATTAGTATTGGATTTGGGAGGAGCCCATGCAAAGACTAGGGGTTATATTGATTTTTCAGGAAGTACAGATACCATAAAAGCCTATGCAGCCGCAGTAGCATATAAAACAGATGGTACAACGACTACTGGGGGAACCAATAATTTCGAGTCTGGAAATACCACTATTCAATCATCAAGCAAAACCATAAGTGGTGTGGCGAAAGATGCTGTACATATATTAACAGTATTTTATATGGAACGAGGTATGATTGAGTCAAATCTGTATATGGATTTTAATTTTATTCCACATAATGAGCCAATCGATCCGCCAGTTGCAGGAGATACTGTGAAAACGGATAGTGAAATGACAGTTAGGACGAAGATTGATTTTAGTCAGGTTGCCAATGCTTTTAAAGCAAAGGTAAAGGATTTGGCCGAGGATGATGCATTTCGATATAAGATTGAAAATGTAGGAACAGGGACTGGAAATATACAAGATAGTGGGATAGAATATCCAAGCGAGTTGCTTAGTGTAAGAGAAAATGAAGGGAAAAGAACTTATTGGAGTTTTGGGAAACGACCCAAGATTAGAATCTACTTTGATTTGGAAGCGGCACAAGCGAAGGTAAGTGACGCGAATACAGGTTTACAAAATGGCACTGTGTCAGGTGATAATGCTGCTGCTTATAGAACTACATGGAGCAAACCATACATCACCGTTAACAATGTACGCCAAGAGATGATATTATATAAAGATAACATATATTACTTTGATGTAAATAAAGATGATGAATTCTATTTTACTAGTGATCAGAATGTGCAGCAATTTGGTCAACCAGCACAATCGATTAGTAGCAAAGCTTCAGGGGAAATTTATATCAATGGTAAGACATATGACTATACTTTTGTGGTGGAGAATGGAGTGTTATATAAACCTGTAGGTTTTAAAAATAATAGACAGAATGGGTTTGTTTGTGCGTCTGAGTTAGCAAATGAGAATCATCCTGCTAATGCAACTTCTAACCACAGTATGAATCTCCCATACCAAACAAAAGGAAGTTCTTCTACATTTGTGCCAACTAGTGAAACTGAGTATAATCCAGTAGCGAGTACTACATATAATTTAACGGAAGCATATCCAGCGACTACAGAAAGCTATGATGCACTAACCATGAGTGGTTCTACAACCATTCATATTTTTGAAAATAATCAAGTTACATCAGGAAAAACAGATGTAGATGGTATTTTTTCTCTTTTAGATGGAAACAGTGCTACGTTTCTGAAGCAGTTTCGAATGGATAGCAATATGAGAATCGTGACACAAGAGTACTTGGGAAAGATGGTTAGATCGGACCCAACAGGTCAAATAAATGGAAATAATTATGTTTCTTATGCTACAATAGGAACACGTAAGACAAAAAATTATTACTATACCACGGAAGAAGCAATAAATCTACCGGGAGATTTGATAGATGAAAGAACAGTAAAGGTAAATATATCAGGAGATTTTAAATTTTCCAATGTACCTGTATCGGATACAGAGACTTTTACTTCCAGTGACAAAATCACGATAAAAGAGACCTTTACCAATCAAGTAAAAACGGGGAATCTTTGCATTTATAAAGAAGTAACAGGTATGAAGGATGGTGGAAAGGATCAAGAATATAGCTTTACTGTAAAGTTTCAAGATGTATTTGGCGTGGAAGATGGTAACTATGTGGGATATGCACTTGAATATGTATGCTACAATGCTGATGGTACACAAACAGAGGGAACTTTAGATGTAGATGCTCCTGTGGTAAAATTAAAGCCTGGAGAACATGTGGTGATAGAGGGGATTCCAGTTGGTACAAAATACCAAATTATTGAATCAAATACTTCGGATTCGGTAGCTGGGGAAATCTCTGTTTTATATAAAACAAAAATAGATGGAAAAACAAAAATGACTGCAGATACGGGTGATGAGATTACCATAACTACTGGACGGGAGGGAACAATTGCAGGAATTATCCCGGAAAGTGTGGTTAATGGAGCTACTTCGGAGAATGTCAATGAATTTGATCAGGTAGATATTCATATAACTTTTATTAACCAAAAAGGTGTAATTCGGTTAGAAAAGTTAGCACGAGGTGAATGGAAGAATTTTAAAGATGAAGAATATGTATTTACTATCGTAAGTGATGATCCGAATCTTGTCACATATACATATGATATTTATCAGTATAATGAAGAAGGGGAAGAAGAAATTGCAAAGGATGAAGAGGGAAATAGGCTTGAAAATATACCACTTACCAATGGGAAAATCGCAATAAAGGCGACCCAATGGGCATATATTCAGGATATTCCTTTGAGTGTAGATGGATATACGTATACCATTACAGAAGATATTTTGAAATATTTTAAAGTACACAGAATTGATGTTAATAGAGGTAGCTGTGTTACCCCAGCTGATACTGACACTGGAACCATAAAGATGCAATTGTCATACAAAAATTCTGGATTTGATGTTACTTATGTAAATCGCTATGATCCTTCCTATGTTACTATATATAAGTATGTGGATAATTTATATTATGAAAATAAAGATGGAACGGATAAAACGTATGCAGAAGGAATAACTTATGGTGGCTTAACAGGTGCAACGCAAAGCTTTATTTTTGTCATTGAGGAATATAAAACACAGGCTGATGCGGAAAGTGGAAGCAATGTAGTGAAGACCTTTCAGATTAGTATTCCGATTGATGACTCAAACAAGTTACAATCAGAGCTCTTATACAACGGAAATAACTATTTCTATCGGAATGCAAAGACCATAAACGTAGCATTGGGAAAATGGTATCGAATTTATGAAGATACAGGATGGTCATGGAAGTATGATTTGCAAGAGATGTCCGAGGTTGTTGTAGACCATAATGGATCGGTATCCATTATGTCTAAATATGCCATTTTTGAAGGTGGAGTAAAAAACGATGGAAAAATAATTCCAGTCATAAATTTTTATAATATTTTAGATGAGACGAAGCTTTCTGTTGATGGTGATACAGATGTAGTTATAAATGAAATTAATCCGTAAAAGAGGCCTAGTAAGTAATTGCGTAGTCAAGGTTGGAATAATTAACAAGGGGCTGTCGCACTAAGAATTAGCGCGCAGCTCCTTTTCTATATAAAAAATTTTAGGCGTTTGCGAAGCGCCACAAGTCGCATAAATACGGCATATTTTTTGTTACAAAATAAAATATCTCCTCACGGGTTATGGTATAATAGAATTGACAAGAAACTAACTACCAACCCCCGAAAGGAGACATTTATATGATACCACATAAACAACTAAAATTGGAAGATATTTTTGAAGATTGTAAAAATATTTTTGAAGAAGACAAACCTCGGTTTCTTTCTTTACTCGAGGAACACATTACTCTCAGCATCTTCGTGATTTTTGTGGTTTCAAAAAAGTTCCTGATGCTTCTAAAATCACTCGTTTCAAACAAGATTTTGAAAATGATATTGAAAAAGTTTTCCATAACCTTGTTGACATTACAGAACCAATCTGCACGGCTATTTATTCTGAAAAAGCGGATATGCTTTTGTTTGACACTTCCGGTATCGAAGCATGGGTTACAGAAAACAACCCCAAATTTGCCAACCGTAATATCAAACAGTTAAAAGCCTATGTAAAAAATTTGGAATCTAATAATGATTTCGATCCCTATAAAGCTGCATATGGTTCCATGCCATCACACGCAACTGCAAATCCAGTCATCCAGAAAATGTATATAAATGGTTACTTTTGCTATGCTTAAAAGTTTGGCATTGTCACAAATGGTCTTGGTATCATCCGCCATATTTCTTTTTATAACAAAGACTTTTTAGATGCTCATCCGGAAGTTATTTGTAATTTATCCCATTTTCATGGTCGAGTCATCTCATTTTAAATGTTAGTTTTGCAATTATCTAATAAAAAAATGCAAGAGAGATATCAACTTTATGTATCTTTTAGAAAGTCATAAAGCCTGCTAATTATGAAATATGGAAGACACAAAATACAAAAATGATATCGGAAAAATAGACAACATGGAGTATGACGAAAATGGTGATTTTTACAATTACAAAAATAATCAGAAATTGATTGTGGCCAATATAAAACATAGCAAGTCCAAAACTGGTTATGTAATTGAGAAAACCATTTACAGATGTGAAAATTGTAAAGGTTACCCTTATAAAGCTGAATGTATCAAGGGTAATAACTGCAAAACACCAAAAATGTAGTTAAAATTAGCCAATAAGTGGTCAAAAAGAGGCTGCACACTAATGATTAAAAATTGTTAATGCGACAGCCCCTTGTTTCGTTATTTAATTGATTTGAAAATGTTGGTAATCTTTTAGAGAGTACCAGTCTCCTCCCCAGGTAAAGCCATATTTTGTAAAAATTTTATAAACTATATCATTCTTTTGAATCATGTTATCCTTATATTTTCCTGTGCAAAGAGAAGTATCTCTTTGTACGTATGTTTTTCCATTCTTAGGAAGAATCGTTCCATTTTTTACATAAGGATTGATTCTAGGGTTAATATCAATTGCCAATCCATAGGCGTGCTTGGATAAGTTTGTGGAACCTACTGCTTTTCTAAAATTAAAAGCAGAGGTGTTGTTTTGTTCCATGGACTTGTTATCATCTGCGTTGTAATCATCAATCAATCTCATTCGTTGGATTGGGTATTTATTTTGGTAAAGCTCATAGAAAATCTTAACCACTTTTTTCTCAATTTTCTTATGCACAACCAATTCTCCACTTTTGATTTTCCCATTATAGTTATAGTGAAGAACTCGCACATATCTTAAATCGGAAAGAGAAATTACCTCATTCTTTTTATAGGATTTTCCCAGCATACGTTTTTCTACGGCGGAGGATATTTTTTCTGAATAGAAGCCCTCCTTGTATAAATAAGTAACAGTTCCTGCTGTTTTCACAGATACCTCCTTTGAAAAATCACCATATATAATTTGATTTTTGGTGGTTTTATAGGCACGAATTCGTGCGTAATATTTCGTATTTTTCTTCAACTTTTTGATGGTTTTCCTAAGGGTATTTCTATTCTTAATATTTATGCTTTCATAATTTTTAAAATTCTTATTCTTGGAATATTGTATTTCGTAGCCGGAAATGTCTTTCATTTTTTTCCAATGAAGTATAAATCCCTTTTTGGTAGGATATGCTGTAATTGCTGTTGGTGTGGCAACCTGAGTGGTATCTGTAACTATTGGCAAAGGTGTTGAGGCAGTCTCTGTTGGGGTAATTGCTGAACCGGTTACATTGGAAGGGGAATCGTCTTTAGAGTAAATAAAAGACTTTGTAGTATACATATGTTTTCCGAAAAGGAAGGATGTAAGTAATAGAAAAAGGCAAAGGGGCCAAATTTTTTTAGCGTGCTTCTTTTTGGGGATATGGGTGTTCATACATGTATTTTTCATAAAATATAAAATCCTTTCTATTATTCTAAACAAAACCTAAGGTATATAAAGTTCTTCCAACCTACTTAAAATTCTTTTTTCTGTTTCTCCACAAGAAAATCCTGACTTTGATATAAAACTGTATTTATAACACGAAAGGTTTGTTTGATTTATCTGCATAATTTCTTCTCTTATTATAGATTTCTTCATGGTTTCTTTTTTTGCGTTTCCTGCTGTTTTTTAGTAATTCTCGTTGTTTCTGACACTCTTCTGCAACTTCTTTTTCTGATAATATTGTAATCTTCATAGGTAAGGACATCTTCCATTTCTATTTCACCATTCTTGATTGCAATTGCCTCTAACAATCCTTGCATCGTATCATTAAAAAAGTTAGTCATACGCCAATCCCCCTTAATATTTTCAGATGTGACATTTTTGGCATATAATTTGCTTCTAAAATGTCTGGAACAGCAGACTTCAAACGCTTCAAAAGGGTATAGTAAGAGGGTGACTCCAAAACTAAGCCTGGAATGTCATTACCGATAGCAATCCATACACCTGCTTCTTTGTCACATAAAATATTGACTGTATATTCCATTCTAATCACCATCCCCTATGTTATTCACCAATCAACACATTTTTTCCTTCAAATGCAAAACCATATTTTCGTATTTGTTCTTTTCTAAATCCTCTGACAAGCAACTGGGATTCGTACTTCTTCTCTTCGATTTGGGAAAGAGCAGCTTGTACGGTTTCTTCCAATGTCTTTTCTTTTTTGGCATTGAATACTTTAAATTCCAGGATGATGGCATCATCGTCCTTATTCTTTGGCTCTATCATCACATCATACCGGCCAAAACCACTCTCTCGGTTTGAAGTGATCAGATATTTTTCTGAAAGTTCCACAATCAGACCAAGTACGAAACCGTGATAGAAACGTTCCGGATGCCTTTGGGAAGGACTTTTTCCGGTATCAAAATTGCTAAATACCTGCTCGGTCACAAGGTTCATATATTCGTTCATTTCATCTACATCGCCGCAGAGCATTGCTTTCACAAAATCATTGTAATCCCACTTTGTTTTTTTGAACCATCCACGTACCATTTTGCGAAACATTCTTTTTACTTCATGATTGGTAATCGCTAGCTCATATAACGGTTCTTCATCACAAATGATCTGATCCATTTGCTCAAACTTGAGAACTTTTAAATATCCGCTGGCAAGCATCAGGCTCCAGATAGCATCATCATCCTCATCCAGCTGATTATATACAATCTGCTCGTCAATCGGACATCGGATGCTCTCGCCTTTTAGTAATAACTCAAAATTGATTTTTAAGCGATTACTGCCTTCCTGAAGTAGTTTACTCACCAATCTGTTACTGCTGGTATTTGCCCAATATGTGTCAAATTCTCCTTTTGTATCTAGAAAATTTATGATCGACCACGGATTATAAATATCTGTATGTTTTCCAAATGTAAAACCATCGTACCAATCTTTTACTGATTGCTTCCAGTCTGATAAATCAAAATATTCCAGAGAAGAGAACACTTCTTTTTCTGTAAAACCAAAACTGGTTTCATACTGCTTGCTTGTAGTTGTTACTACCTTAGGATTATTAAGATCCGAAAAAATACTTTCCTTAGATACCTGAGTAATCCCCGTTAAAATAGCCCGTTCCAAGTAGGGGTTTGTCTTAAAGGTGGAATTAAACAGGCTACGGATAAATGCAGTGAATTCATCCCAGTAACCACCCAGATATGCCTCTTGCATTGGGGTATCATATTCATCTAACAAGATAAGAACATTCTTTTTATAATATCTGCTTAAATAATCACTCAGATTTTTTAATGCATCCTGGGCTGTTACATCATCCATATCCGCACTGACAGATAAAAATTGTTTTCGTTCATTTGGTGTTAAACCATTCCAATCAGCCAAATAATATCGCTCATCATACAGTTTCGTCAGAATACTCTTTATTTTTTTTATAGCATCCTTATAATTTTCCTGCTTTACATCAGCAAAACTTAGAAATATCACAGGATGAGTTCCCTGTAACTGTCTATAATTTTCATTTTCCCATATATGAAGTCCTTCAAACAGATCTGAACGTTCTTTATACTTTATAGAAAAAAAGCATTCTAACATATTCATATTCAACGTTTTTCCGAATCTACGAGGGCGAGTGATCAAAGTAACTTCGTCCCCGGCTTCCCACCACTCTTTGATAAAATCTGTTTTATCTATATAGAAATATCCATTTTCTCTAAGTGATTGAAAATTTTGCTTTCCGACGCTAACTACAGTATTCATATACACACCTACCTTTGCCATATATTTTTTCAAATAACACCTGTTTCCCTGTTTTTCTATGTTCACGAGATGCAGAAGTTTTTATCACACACTTTTATACCTTTCGGTATATTCATCATTCATTCTCTGAATTTCCTTATACTCTGTCAGCAAATTGTAAAAGGTAGCCTTTTTTAAAGGCTACTTTTTACTTTGCTGAATAACACTAATATCTTTTTCATCACATTCCATAAGCCGCATAAATTCAGGTTCTGACATATTAGCCCTTTGAGATGCATCGCTTATACTTAATAAACCATCTTTCACAAAACAGACTATCATTTCCATTTTTCCTTCAGCTATGCCTTCAGCTTTACCTTCAGCTTTGCCTTTTTGATAGATGGCGTCGCCTAATCCATGCATTTTATCAACCCCTTCCATAACTTCCGCATCATCTTTGATATCTACATACTTACAGATTCCTCTAGTTTTCCCATCAAGAGAATCCTTCTTGGTAAGGATATTCTTTTTACTCTTTCATTTAATTCTTTTACAAATTATATTTTTTTATGAGCATAAGTGTTCGTTCTCTTGCTTCTTTTTCAACTTCTGGACTTAAAACCTTAGTTGGTTCAGGTTTGATTTCCCCATGCATTAGCAATCCTTGAGACACCATTTGCGCAGCCCGTTTTTGACCCTCAAAAGAATCATCAAGTTTCAGTTTATGAACCATATTTTGAACCATAATAATCCCTCCTATTGGTAGAATAATCCAATTTGATTACATTCCTTTAATATTTTTTTTGTTATCGAGTATGTTTCATCTAAATCTTTATTTTTGTTATAATCAACGAAAAGGAGTTTTTGACAAATCCTTTTCGTAATTATGACAAGGATTTGTCTCCTTAACTGTGTTTTATTTTTCTCGTTTCGAAATATATCCCACAACAACTATTGTCATGCTGATATATCCCTTTTAACCATTCCCAGTAAAATTCTACTGAATTTACAATCCAGGAAATTGACGACATCAATTCTCTTGAAATGATATACTCTCGTGTATAGCTTAAACTATACAAAAAATAATTTTTCTATTTTTAGCATACGTCATTTGACAGATATGCACAAGTAGTTTTTTACCAATCTAATAGATACTCCGCACCTTCTTTTTAAAACAGAATTGTTTTGAAATGTTGTCCAATACTGTAGCCTGCATGACGACATAATACTTTCCAATATCATAGTTTTCATTTTTTTTCGGATGCCTTTATTTTAGCCATACTCAATACTTCATAGTCCGACTCTGCACCTGCAGCTTTGGCAGGTGTTTTTGTCTGGTAGCGCACTAATTCAAGCATATCACTTTTGTTAAAATAATATGCTCTTAAATGGGACATTTTATCACAGCCCATCGGTCTTGAACTCATGCGTGAGGATAACACATGGCCAACATGACATTTTGTACTGCTTCTTTGATAGCGTCCTTTATAGCCCTTGCTACATCATCCTAACTGTCAAGCATGTGTGAGGTCTCCTTAAACTGTAAATGCACATGGTCTTCATCTGCATCAATATACAGATACTCGACTGCTTTTTTGTCTCTTTCTACATTATATTTTAGAAATTCAAGGTTGTATATCTTATTTTTTTCAGTCTGTTTGGATACGGAAGACTGGAGGCTTGTTTCTTTTCCGGTTTTTTTGTAATATTTATTGACTTTTTCATACATTATCCATAATAATGTAATCTGTGAGAAAATAATAAAATAGGAGGTCAGTGGAAAATACACTGAAAATGATTATGAAAAAACAAAATCAAACTGCATTGAAAGAAAAAATAGTTGTAGGTGGAGTAGTGGTAATTGCCATTTGCATGGTATTAATTTTATTATTATTGTTTTTAGACCACTCCAATAAGGCAATCGACAATCAAGCATTAAATGATGCGATAAATGGTGAATACGCCGCAGATGAACATGTGCCGGAAGAATTAGAAAGTGAAGAAGTCCAAGCTACAGAAAACCCATATTATCAGAATGAAGAGGTTTCAGCCACAGAAAGCCCATATTATAAGTACGATGGTGAGTTGTCAGATACACCTATTATGCCGACTGAAATCGAAAATGAAGATATCCTTGATTATTTTGGCGATGATGCTTTAAAGGCAAAATTCAAGAAAGAAATTATGGATTATGTTGTTGATTATGCAAAAAAATCTCCTGTATATGGAAATCCGACTATTATTCCCGGATGCGAGCCTGTGTGGTTTACAGATAGAATTTTTGTAGACATACATGCTACGGATAATCGTATAGTTTCCTTTGCTGTATCTGAAGATGATAAAAATAAAATGTTAATACAAGTATCATATATGGATGATGAACATTGGCCTGTTGTTTATGAAGGCTTATACATATTAAATAGTTCGGATTTGTATTATTACCTCACTAATTACGTAGGGGTATCTTCTGAAGATGCCAATAAACAGGAATTGGAGATTTTAAAACTAATTAAAAAGGGATTAGATGATCGTGGATATACGAAAGAGATGTATGAAAAAACACCATATATTTATCTAAATAATGGGGAAAGCGTAGTAGATGAAAACGGTGAGATTATCGGGAGTAATTTGATATTTTTTGCATCAGCAGAAACATGTCACCCATATATACGAGTATTCAATGATATTGATATGAATGATGGTGCTTTCTCGCTTTCGTCACATTATATCCTCAAATTAAGTAAAGAAAAGAGGAATTAAAACATATGATAAGGAAACTAAAATATATTTTTTTAATTCTTTTATCTAGTATCTTATTTACAACAAATAGCACCTTTGTTTATGCGCATGGTTCTGGAATGATGGCACCAATCACTACGCCAGCACCCAAAAATCAAACGGAGCCGGAGTCTTCCGATACTGCAACAATTGAATCTAGTAAAGGCAGTGTTGCTAATATTGTTGTGCCAGTTCAGCCTAACCCTAGCACAGTTGAAGAAACGAAAATAGCTTTTAATTCTTTTGACGAACTGCTAGAACATTATCTAACCAATGTGGAAGATTATAAGGATTTTTCGGACGAAAAGAAAGATAAGATCAGGGCCTATATGCATGATGATCAATATTGTTCATCAGCAGATCGCGAAGGAGCGTTTAATCAATATAACTTTGGAAGAGCTGGGGGTTTAGAATTACATCAGTTAATAGAAGAAGCAGTTGATTTTTTTGAAGTGAAGGGCGGGCAAGTCATAAATGAAGCTGAAATTAATGGTATCAACGATTCTGAATCAATAGCTGCTGGAGACATGTATGCACAAGATACAAGTAAAGCAGGCATAAAGATAGCTAAATCCAATGGGAAAGCTGGAAAGTTAGAAAGGCATTTGGCAAAATTTGTAGCTGGAGTAGGTGATAGTTTAAATAATATTCTAATAGATTGCGATGCATCCTTAGATAATTTGATCTATGGACGTTTGATCAAGTATGGTACCAATTATTACTACTATGAACACGTGAAAGGCAACCCATACGGAATAATAGCCAGTTATGTATATATAATTTTCAGAAACATTGCTATTCCAATAGTATTTATATTTATTTTCTTCCGGTTCGTGAAATCGGCATGGAATAGTGGAAGTAGCAAACAAAGAAGAGAGCTTGTAGATGGGCTAACGAGGGGCGTTTTTGTTTTAGGTTTTCTAGCATTAATGCCATGGTTCGTTGATGCCATGATAGCATTTAAAGATGTTTTGCTGAATTATTTCAACAAGTCTTTCAATGGCAATATGTCAGATTTGTTTGGACTTTCTGCCAAAGATAATGCAACAATTGTTGGATACTATAGAGAGGTGTACACCCATAGCAAAAGATTTGTAAATGCTGCATTATATTTAGGTGCTGTTTGTATCGCCATTTTCTATGCTGTCACCTATATTTCAACAGCTGTAGCAACGATGGTGAACGTCATTTTCTTCCCATTTGTTGCTGTATTTTCGCTAGAAGATAGCAAATTAACTAACACATGGTTCAAGGAAATAATTGGCAATGTATTCAATCCTGTATTGGATTGTGTATTATTGCTAATGCCTATGCTGATACAGCAATTATGTGGTGGAGACTTGCGTGGCTATCTTATCACTCTATTGTGTTCGTATTCTATAATTCCATCTAGGTCAATTATTCGTCGAATGCTTGGTGTTGGTGGTTCAATGAGAAGCGAGCTATTAGGATTTGGTGCGCTCATGGCTGCTGGTCGTATGATGAGTGGAATTTCAAGACGTGCAAAAAATGGTATTTCAAATACTGTTGGGGCAATCAAAGATGCAAAAGAAAATCATGATCTTGCCAATATGTATGCGGATTTAGCAAGAGCAAATGGAGAAGGAACACAGTTGACGGGAAGATTTGCAAACCTTGGAAAGCTGAGTTCAGTGGAAGATAATGGTGCAATTACATTGGGAGAACCAGGAACAGAAGACGATTTGAGTGCTAACCAAGATATTTCCGGAGATGGGTAGCAGTACACAACAACTTGTCATATATGAAACTGGGAGAGTAGCGAAAAAAGAAGTGTGCCGGTTGTTTTTTCCCTATATTCCGTACTCGCACCTTTTGTACTTTTTTTTGTACTCAAAAAAATTCACCATCATTCTTATATGACAGCGGATCTTTTATTTGGAAAAATTGTTTATTTTTGATGCAACTTCTCCCGCTCTTATGTACGTGCGAACTGATGTATGCTAAAAATATAAATAATTATTATATGTGCAGTCTATGTTGTACGCAAAAGTGTATCATTTCAAGAGAATTGATATTGCTATTGCATTATAAGAAAAATTTCGTTATGATGTAGTGGATGCATATATGTGAATGAGTAGTAAAGAGAGGTATGCATTATCGTGAAACGTGTTCTTGTAACAAGGGCTATTGCGCTCAACATGGGTGATACTCATAAGTTTCACAGGAACGTTCTAAACAATTCAAGATTCAGTTCGAATCAATATTCAATTTTAAGAAAATACATAGTGTTTCAAAGGTTTTTTGATATAATTTAGCTAAAATAAAAAGTGTAGGTTGCTAGAATAAAAAGTGTATTTCTGCAGGATACATGAGTATGAAAAGAAGAGTCCTTCGCTTATCAGATGCATTTACAACAGGAAAAGAAAAGGCGTGTATGGAATTGGAAGCACTAGTATTGGATATAAACTACGGAAAAAATAAAAAACTTATGGAAGCCTGTCATCCCTTAAAGGAATATGCGTATTTCGTAGAAAAAGTGAAGAGATATAGTGGAAAGCTGGAAAGGGATAAGGCAATAGAGTTAGCAGTAGAAGAATGTGTGAAAGAAAACATATTAAAGGAAATTTTGTTGAAACATAGAGCGGAGGTGGTGGATATGGTACTAACCGAATATGATGAAGAAAAATGGATTCAAACAATGAATGAAAAAATACAATTAATGGAACTAGAGATACAGAAAGAAAAGAGAGAGCGGGAAAGAATCGAGAAAGAGCGGGAGAGAATTGAGCAGGAGCGGGAAAAAGAAAGATTGGAGAGAAGGCGAATAGAACAAGAAAACTAAGAACTTCTTAAATTATTAGAAGAATATAAAAAAAATTAGTGTTTTGTATCGTTAATCGAAAAAGGAGTGGTTTCTATGTTAGCAGTAAAGAGGATGGATGTTAGAGAAAACTTCAAAGCGTTGTGTGATAAGGTTTTTCAGGGAGAAACATTGATTATATCAAGACCTAAAAATGAAAATTGTAGTTATGATATCTGAAAAAGAATATAATGAGATGGCAGAGTTTATAAAAGCCAAGAGAAACACTGATTATCTTGCTATGATAGATAAGTCTATGGCAGAAGCTGAAGCAGGTGGTTTTATTGTAAAAACAATTGCAGAACTGGAGGCATATGAATAAATGAATGTTGTATTTACTCCGACTGCATGGGAACAGTACACCGATTGGCAGAAGGAAGATAAAAAATGGTAAAGCGTATCAATGAGCTTATTAGGGAGATTGACCGCAACGGACTTTTAAATGGAATTGTTTTCTTTGTTCTAGAAAAGCTGTAAAGTAGTACTGTTTATAGTAAAAATATCCATAAAACACAGTAAATATCCTTGTGATTTTGTGTAAAATGTGGTACTATATTAGAGTGTATGGTAGATATTTTATGTCACCTACTGCGTATATATAGGAAGTAGGTAGACTGTTACAGAATTTTATTATTTAGGGGGGAAGGGTATGAATACAAAGAATAAGTGTATTTTATTGACAGTTGCTTTTATAGGCATTATTTTCGAGGAATTGTATTTTTTATTTACATGTTCTGATGATTGGATCATTATTACAGGGGGAATTGCCATTTTACTTGTGCTATCCTATTTCATGTTTGATCGTTATTTTGAATTAAAGCATGAGGCGGAAAATAGGAGATTAAAAGAACAAGAGGAGCTTCTTAGTAAAGTGTTGGAAGTGGCTAAGAGTAATAAAGATACAGCAGAATTAGCGAAGATTGAGAAGTTTGAGAAAGCGATTTATCTTGCAGTGCAAAGAGGAACCAAGCAGATGCAGGAACAGCTAGAACAGATAGATTTACATATAACAAATGGGACAGAGGGAATGCTTCAGCAGATTCAGGAAAGCAGTGAGCGAAACGCTAAGATAAATGCTAGATTTAGTCGTGAAAACACCAAGAGTCTTATGGTTTTCCAACAAAAGGTATTTGATAATGTTATTAAAGGAATGGAAGAATCTGTTCGTGAGAATGGGGAGTTAGCAGAAGATTTGAAAAATAGTCTGGTGCAAGTGCTTCAGAATATCTCAATTACTGCATCTACAAATGAACAAATATTTGAGGAAGAAAATTCAGTAGAAGAGCCAGTAACGATGGAGTCTGTAGTAACAGACATTCCGGAGGAAGATCCAGTGATGGAGGAATCTGTGCTGACAGACATTACAGAGGAAGCTCCAGTGATGGAGGAATCTGTGTTAACAGACATTACAGAGGAAATTCCAGTGATGGAAGAATCTGTGCTAACAGATATTATAGAGGAAGCTCCAGTGATGGAGGAATCTGTGCCAACAGACATTACAGAGGAAATTCCAGTGATGGAGGAATCTGTGTTAACTGATATTATAGAAGAAGAACCAATGGTGGAAGAAGCACCGGAGCTACCAGAGGAGCCGTCAGATCCAAATAGAATGATGAGCCCGGAAGAAATTGCAGCAATGGTAGCAGGAGTAAGTGAGGTGGCAGAAGAGCCAAAAGTGGAAGAAGCACCGGCAGATCCAAATCGAATGATGACGCCAGAGGAAATTGCAGCAATGGTAGCAGGAGTAAGTGAGGTGGCAGAAGAGCCAAAAGAGGAGGAAGCACCGTCAGATCCAAATCGAATGATGAGTCCGGAGGAAATTGCGGCAATGGTATCAGGAGTAAGTGAGGTGGCAGAAGAGCCAAAAGAGGAGGAAGCACCGGCAGATCCAAATCGAATGATGACGCCGGAGGAAATTGCGGCAATGGTAGCAGGAGTAAGTGAGGTGGCAGAAGAGCCAAAAGTGGAAGAAGCACCAGCAGATCCAAATCGAATGATGACGCCGGAGGAAATTGCAGCATTGATAGCAGGGAATTAGTAGGAAGGTCATTACATGATTTTTAATTGTGTAATGGCTTTTTTACTTTATAGGGTTAGGGTGTCAAAAGCACATAACCTAAATTGCACTTGTCAAATTGCACAACAATAAGATAACAATTTGCAGATGGTGTCCGTGTCAGACAAACACAAGCAGACGATAGGAGATTTTTGCCAAATTTTGTGAGTAAGCCCAAATGTTGGAGCACTGTTTGAGCGTAGCGAGTTTGCGGAAACATTTGCTAATAGGCGACGGAGCAAAATGGGCGAAATCGACGTGTCTGTGGTGCTTGGCTGACACGGACACCGTCTACAAATCGTAGCCTTAAATTG
>JAFQAU010000233.1 GCA_017399885.1 Lachnospiraceae bacterium | reverse complement strand
CATGGATCCAAAGAGACCGATTTGTTGTGCCCCCCAACATCTTTTCAGTCGCCTTAATCAAATCAACAAATGTACTATGCGGATATGTATCATCCCATGTTGCACCATTATTAATAGCAGATTCATCAAAACAAGGAAAATAACCTTCGTTCACATTAAAATAATCGCTATATTTATTCCCCATCCTACATTCCCTCCTTGAATAATTCGAGTACATCCTCCGATGTTTTATCATATAGTGTTATTGTTTTTAAATCATTAGTAAAAGTTGCATTTATATATTCAGGATATCTACTTGCTAAACCTAAAAACATTGATTTTAACTCTTCTTCGTCATATAGCCCATAAATTCTAACTGGACTAATACCATCTCTCTCGACTTCTTCATCATATAAATAGGAAAGATGAAACTCCTTATCCATGTTGCATTTTTCTGCAAACACATAAAGAGAATATAATAAAACACGGCTATCTTTAATATTACATTTACATCTACATAATGAGTCAATTTGTTTTCCCTTCATTTCAACATATCCAAAATCAAATACTGTGCCTAATGGTAATGCACATAATCTCTTGTATGCATTAATAATAGATGTCGCATCATTTGGTTTTACATTTTCTTTATTTATAAGCCATTCACGCACTTCATTTCTTGAATAATATACGCCTGTGTCCATATTTTCTATATACCATCTACATTGTTTGTTATAAGCAAAATTTGCCATAAACAATCCCCATGTTGTAGGATGTTCATAACCATATTGTGATACAATATCGAATAAATTTGTTGGCACTCCCTTAGCATCTGTAAAACCACCATCTCTAAAAAATATTTTCAGTTTAGGTTCTTGGTTCTTCTTATTTAATTGATTATCATCCCAAAACGCTTCTCCCACATCAAAAAATTCCTGAACCCATTCTGGCTTTGGTGCATGATTTGCAAATGAATTAATACTTTCTTTTCTCATAGTTCCTTCTCCATTCGATGTTCTTAATGAGTGATATACTAGGCAACCATCGTCTATTTTGTGACATTGCCCGCAACCAATACAATTTGTGATATTCACCTTTCCTCCGTCAAAGGAAATACAACCATTTCTACAGTTTGTTTCGCATACTTTACATCCAACACAATATGCTGATTTTCTGAATACCTGTTTGAATTTTTTAAAGTTTGCAGCATGTTTTTTTATTACGTCAGAATCGCACACTATTTGATACCCATTTTCCAATTCTTTATATTCAAATTCAAATGGAAGCTCACCTAATGTCTTTAACCATTCTCTCCAATCTGTTCTTTGACCTTTAACAGTAATAATAACTTTTTTATCTATTATTTCATCTGTATATCGCTGCTCATTGATAGTTAAGTCTCTTCCATTTTTTCTTGCGTTCCATCCTCCGTTCGACACATAGCTCTTTAAGCCTTCTATGTCACCAGCATTTCTTGCATTCATGAAATTAATCATATCAATATACTTACTAACCTCTTCTTTATATGACGCATACTGCACGAAGTCTCCTTTACCGCCTCCCATCGGACAAAACAAACATCCTGCACGTGAATTGCCTTTTTTATATGCTTCATTAACCATAAGGTTTTTACTAAAAATATAAAGCCACACTTCTGCAGAAGTCCATTCTAGAAGAGGATTATAACTATATTGACCTTTTTGTTTTTTGCTAAAATTTTCATAATCATATTTGCTTCTTGCAACACTTTCATGCGCCCTAACTCCAACAAAATCTAATCCAATATAATTATCTTTTCCTGTGATTTCTCGCATTTTCATAGTTTGTGGTGTACTTTTATGAACACTACAACACCATCTTAAAACTCTTGCAGGCGGTCCAAACAAATTCCAACTTTCTTCTGGTTCAAAATGAGATCGTGCCACATAAAAAGGTGTACCATCTTTTTTGCATTCTTCCTTCATATGATTAACAACATCATATGTATCTGGAAATTCCATCCCCGTATCACCAAAAATAACTACAAAGCTTTCTTTCGGAAGTGCTTTCTTTACTAAATCTAATAGAACTGCACTGTCTTTTCCGCCACTATACGCCACATGAAATATATCTAACTTTTTCTTGTATTTTTCATACGCTTTTACAATTTTTTTTACAGTTGCATCCTCTATGACTGTCATTAATTCTCGATTTTTTTCACACATTCTAGAAATGTTTATTTTTTCGAGTGTATATCCAACTGCCTTTCCAAACTTTACATCGCCATTTTCATCATGTTCTACTATTAATTCTGGTGCACAATACAAATCCCCCCCCTTAGTTTTTGCAATCTGCATGCCTTTATACCAATACACATTAGCCTCTGCCCACATATATGGTACTTCATTCTGCTTCTCGTACTGATAAAATCTATCAAATCCCATTAAATCCAGCTCACTAGCATATACAGGTCTTGGCTCTTTTGAAAAATTAGTCGGAGTAGAATTTAGTAAAATCCCACCAGTTTCTATGTCATAACTATATGAGTACATCAAACACTTTCCTCTCTTATTTGTTGTGCTCTTTCAGCAATATCTGAAAGCATATTGAACTTGCTTCGAGCCATATATCCTGTTTCATATAAATACTGTCCCACAGTATCTGGCTCAAGTTCAATTTTTGCACGTGCTGCTGCCTGTGCAAGTAATTCATTATAATCCCAATCAATATTTGATTCGACTACTGCCCCTGCATTTCGCCCATTATATAAATTCATACGATACCGATATTTCTTACTATATTTGTAGCAATAACTTTCCAATAAATAATGCGTCCATGGTTGTCCACATATCGGAAATAATACAAATGTTGTGATCTCTTTGATTGCAGCAAAACCATTCACAAAAGAATCAATAACTTTATCAATAGCTTCTACATCAAAGTGTACACATTTTTCAGCCACAAATTTTTGTTCATCAACTCGTACCATCACATCATATAATGCTGGATATGCTATTCGTCTATCATTTATACCTATAAGCTTCCCCACATCATCCATTGCTTCATCCAAAGTATACTCTTCTTTTTCCATACATATCTGCTTCATAATAGAAACCGCATCAAATTTATCCTTACCTTTCGTAATAATCTTTCCTTTCAGATAATACTCATTCGAAAGATACTTATTATATACCGCCATTCTCACCGCTAATTCTGGCAATTCATAATTTTCCTCTAACGCATCGTCAAGCGGAAGATCACTTAATGAAACGAATCCCCTTCTTTCAATCTCTACTTCTACATAACCGAGAAGTTCTTCTACTTCAGATTCAGACATAACCAACTTATATACACTTGTATACACACCTTCAGACACCCACACAAAATTTATATTTGCTGCCAAATAAAATCTTACCTTATCTTCTGGAATGTAAAATAACTGTTCGGAAATTTCTTCTACTGATTTTGTAATCTTGTCATCCCAAACTCGTAAAATTTCTTTTGATACGGCAATTTGTTCTGTTGTTTTTTCCTGATTACTGAAATAATTTTTTGAAAACACACAATCAGATTTAACCTCAGATAAATATTCTCTTAATACCTGTTCTGAGGTAATATGGATGTTATCCATTAATGAAATGTGATTTTCCATGAGACTTTCGTAATAAATGATTGCATTTCCATCAGAAAAAATTTCATCTATTAATGCACATAACTCATTTTGAGAAACCTCTGATTTAATAAAAATCTTCCCATCCATCAATAGTCCATTCTCTTGTATAATCCGTCTTAGTGATTCATCATCTTCATAAAGGCATATACCTTCATCATTTGCATAATCTCTAAGTTTCATCATATCTATTACAGAATTTACTCTAAAACCATAAATAAATTTACGCCCAACCAATTGCAATATTTGCTCATCACTGACTGCATGATTCAAATCTATATTTTCAGAAATCTCTCCTATCACCATTTCTTCTGCCACTCGCAGTATTTCATCAAAACTTTCTTTTTCAGATTGATACATGTCTACCATTTTTCTAAACATTTTTGATTGTGAATGTGTTCCAAAACTTTTATTGTTAAAGGCACAATCTACAAATCCTAACTGCCATTGCATTCCTTTTAAATCCTGAAACATCTCATCTATAATCAAGCCCTCATTTTCTGCTTTTCTCCGCAATTTTTCTGAGAGCTTTTGTAATTCAGATATTTTTTCTTCTGCTCCACTTTTTATCTGTATGTAGGAATTAATCAACAATGCTACTTCATACTTATCCCATGTGGTTTGCATTTTCATAGCTAGTCTCCTTATCTCTCAGTTTTCACGTATTTACCAGACTTAATTCTTTCATCCTTTGGTCGTTCCGCTTTTTCTGGAATTGCCCAATACGAACCAATTTTTGTCGCTCCTTCTATTCTTCCTTGAGCACATAATACTTGAATTCTTCTTCCTGAAATCCCCCATTTTTCTGAGGTTTGTTTAATTGATAAATATGCCATTTGTATTCCCCTTCATCATAAAAAAGAAAAAATATATATTACATTTAATTATAATCCAAACCTCGAACAAAATCAATTGCTTGTTCTAATACTCTATTCGTACCTTCTCTCATAAAGTGATTTTTAAAATTATCCATAATCGTACCATACCTCCAAAATCAGAATAACCCGAATATCATAGTAAAAAAGCTGTTTCAATCCACATAATTACTGTATTAATACTTCTTATTACATTTCAGCTGTTAAGTGAATAGAAATAGAGCATCCATTTGTGACAGAATTCAGGTTTTCAAAATCCTACTTCCATCACAAATGAATGCTCTTTAATAAACCTTATGCTTTATGAAGTTAGTTAGTCTAAACAATAACAATTAATTTCATCAACACCTTGATGCTTTAATGATACTAATAAATCTTTTACAGTATTTATCATATCACCCACCTCCATCCATCTAACCCAGAACTTTTCCACACCTATTCCACCCTATATCCACTGATTATCCACCTTTCTATCCACAATTTAACATTTCCAATCAACTACTCAATCACCATCATAAGATAAGTCTCCCCATCTTCTTCATCCAGATATTCCTTCTCATAGACATGCTTTCCAACAATTTCCGTCAACTGCTTTACATTTTCCAGGTTACTTCCAGAGAATTCCTGATAACATACTGATGCACTATTTCTGTTTTCCTCATCATAAAAATCTGAAATTGATACAAAATACTTGTCCAGAATATCTTCAAGCGGATACTGTGAGATATTACTTGGAGAATCGCCTTCATCAAACTCCGGTTCCTGCTCAAATTTAAGCGAGGTCACATACATATCTCCACCTAAGAAAGTATCTTCGGTACGATAGATATGCTCTGCCACTTTCTCATATTTACTGCTGTCTTCATATTTCTTTGGCTCATAAAATTTTATATTCTTCACTATACTTGCTCCTTTTCCATGATTCTTTTCTCTTGTTCATACTCGACCACATTATTTACTACACTTTCCATAATGCTTCGAACCATTCTCTGCGTACAATTATCCAAATTTTCCCATAGTCTAATTATATCACATTTCTGCTCTTTTTTCCCACATAATAAATAATCTAGCGAAATATCATAGTATTCTTTCAACAACATGATTACCTCTAATGAAGGCATCTTTTTGTCATTTTCAATCTTACTCAAGTACTCTGTTGATATACCTATTGCTTCCGCAACAAACTCCTGTGTTTCTTTTCTCTCTGCTCTCAACTCTGCTAATCTTTTTCCCATATTTGTTTTTTTCATAATTTATCCATCCTTTCTGGTCCATAGATGAACCAGAAGTAAGGCTGTAACTGAGTACAAAAAAGACGCACAAGGAAAGCCAGTCTTATCTCTGGTTATCTTTCCCCTGCGTCTCTGGTGCTAAGACCACTATCTGATATAGTAATCTGCCCTTATCAGGTGGGACCTTCATTTAATTGTTATCAAAATACTGCATCTGTATACCTTTTATATACAACTGCTCTGCTTTTTTCTTTATCAGTCAACTGTTTCGTACACACCCGAAACAGACTAAATCATTCTTACCTGTTACCATACTAAATTTCAACTCTTCCATTCACACTATGTTGCAACAGTCCGCCTTCCGTATATTTCTTTAAGATCATCACACGTTTACATCTCGTACACTTCTGTCTGATGTTCTGTAACACTATGCTCTCCTTATTACCACATAGCATATATTCTGTAAATGGAATACCACACTTTTTGCAACATAATAAAATACTACTTTTACTTTCCTTCAAATTTTACGCTCCTTATTTCATCAATCAATACCCTATTTGTATTTGAAAAGGATTGAAAAATTTGTTTACTCTGTCCGTTCTATCTTGTCTTTCTTTCCATAAACCACAAATTATTTTCCTCGTAGTAGAGATGTACCTGTTGTCCGGAAACGATACAGGTATATCGTTCTCCGACACCACCTGCTCTGGTACTTGCTGCCCTTCTCACATCAAGCACTTTTGTAACCTCATACGTCTGTCCATCCTCCCAGGTGATTATTTTAGGAACCAACACACCATCTTTAGAAAACTGTGCCAGCACATCAACATAAACCTTTACATCCATAACTACTCCTTCTTTCACAATGCAAATAAAGTCTTTCCACTCTATACTTTCCTAAAAAAATGAATGTGGGTGTACTGTGTGTTCCTCTCTGGCATTCACAGCAGACAACCTTCTGTCCTGATACATAAGACCTCTCTGTATACTGTAAAACCCAAAACGTTTACGGATCACATCCACTGTTTCATCCATCTTTTTCATTTTTTCTCTCTGCTCTACATCGGTAAACAAATCTAACTGCTCATAATATCCGTCTGCTACCAAATCAGAAGCTCTTACGCCCACACTTCGAACCGGCAATCTCCAGTCATAATTTGCCTGAAACAACCGAAAGGCTTCCTCTGCAATTTCCCTGGTAATATTCGTTGCTCTCGACAATTTATGCTGACGGGTAAAAGAATACAGTTCTTTATTTCGGATACTGATTTCTACTACTTTGCATGAAAAACCATTTTCCCGCAATCTGGTTGCCACACTTTCTGCCAAAATATAAAGCACAATTTTAACATCTTCCGAATTTTCTAAATCTCTTGGTGTAGTGGTTCCATTCCCAATGGATTTAATCGGTGCCTGCACATTTTCCCGCCTGACCGGAGACCGGTCATAACCATTGGCAAACGTCCATAATATACTGCCTACCTTACCAAACTGCGAAATAAGAAATTTTTCCTGTGTCTGTGCCAGTTCACCAATCGTATGAATGCCAATCCGTGCCAGTTTCTTTTCCGTACTGCGACCTACATACAGTAAATCCTTTACCGGAAGGCTCCATGCTTTCTGCTTGTATTCTTCCTTATACATAGTAGTGATTGCATCCGGTTTCTTATAGTCGGAACCCAGCTTCGCAAATATCTTATTAAATGATACTCCGATACTAACTGTGATACCTAGCTCTTTCTTCATTTTTCTACTAATCTCATTGGCAATTTTATATCCATCACCTTTAAGACTTGCACTATCCGTCACATCCAACCACGACTCATCAATCCCATAAGGTTCCTGTAAATCCGTATATTCGGCATAGATTTCATGAGCCATTCGTGAAAATCGCAAATACAGATCCATACGGGGCGGTAAAATCGTAAGATGTGGACAAATCTGCTTCGCCTGCCACAGTGGCATACCAGTCTTAACGCCAAATTTTTTTGCAATATAATCTGCTGTTAGAATAATTCCATGTCTTTCTTCCGGATTACCTCCTACTGCAACAGGCTTTCCCGACAGTTCCGGGTGATGCAAATGCTCGATTGCTGCATAACAACAATTGATGTCACTATGCAAAATCGTTCTCTCTTTCATCGTCTTTTCACCTCGCTTCCTACGTTGTATCAAATCCTTGTAGCGTCAGTATACCTCGAATTTTCAGAGAGGTCAACGGACATTTTGGTTGATTTTATCTCTAAATTTTAGATTTTTATTGAAATTTCTTTCCTTCTCTTATATAATAACACTATAAAACATGAACAAAAGAAATGAGGCGATACCATGAATGTAGGCGAGATCATAGCGGTTCACCGCAAAAAAAAGAAACTGTCACAACCTGCTCTTGCAGATAAGTTAAGAAATTACGGATTTGATGTTACATATAAAGCGGTCTCCAAATGGGAGACAAATACAAGCGAACCTAGTGTTACCATGTTCTTTACCATATGCAAAATTCTTGAAATTACTAATCTTTATGAATTATTTTTTGGAAGTAACGAACACGATCCACTCTCTTTTCTTAATGATGAAGGGAAACAAAAGGTTATGGAATATGCGGATATCCTGATAGCCAGTGGCAGATATCAGAAAGAAGAAAAGGTTATCCCTTTCCAGAGAAAAGTACGATTTTACGACCTGCCTGCTTCAGCCGGTATTGGAAATTTTTTAGACTACTCAGATTACGAAGAAATAAAGGTTGGACAGGAAGTTCCCAATTCTACGGACTTTGGTATTCGTATCAGTGGAGACAGTATGGAACCACGTTTCCATACTGATCAGATTGCGTGGGTACATAGCCAAGACACCTTAGAACCGGGTGAGATTGGCATTTTTCTATATAATGGAGATGTCTACATTAAGGAATTTTCAGTAGATGAAGAAGGTGTATTCTTACACTCTCTAAATTCCAATTACAGTCCGATCCGTATCAATGACAACTATCCGTTTAAGATATTCGGAAAGGTACTTGGTTCTTCCAATACAAAGAAAGTTACTATTTTGACAGATTGATTTTGAAGAAAGAAGTGATTTACTATGGCAGTGACGAATAACCTAAAAGACATACGAAAAAAACGCAACCTCAATCAAGAAGAACTGGCAGAGGGAACCGGAACGTGTAGCAAAACCGTAAGCCGTATCGAATGTGGAACACGAAATGCTTCTTTGGAAGTTGCTCTTAGAATGGCGAAATATTTGGAATTGTCGGTGGAGGATATCTTTCAGATTGAAGAACCATAAGCCGCTCGATAAATATTCATATTGAAATTTCGTATACTTATGATATAATGAAATTATGAAGAGTACCCACTCCATAGTGGATGCTCCCGAGAATAGTGTTATTGATGTCCTTACGGACACCCGCCTATCCCGTTTCGCCGACAGGATAGGCAATTTTTATTTATTCTTGTTTCTCTTCTCGAGATACGCAAGAAACGTAATAACGAAGCTACCAAAGGCTATCAGTAAACCGATAATCCCGATGAAAATCATGATAATGTCTGCTGCTGTCATTCTTACGCACCTCCCTTCTCCTCACCGGCAAGCCGGATATGTAGCTCGGGAGGCTACCACCTGTCATGGGTACTCTATGTATAGCTGTTGCTACACATAGAGCATTTTACCATGTTTTTCCTATACATTCAATATAATCTGCTTTCTCGAAATTCAAAAAAGTCATTATCATACTTCTATCGAAGAATCCGAAATCATATCCCTTATATTCCCCAACACTCTGAAAGTAATCATATCATCCACCCCAATCTCTTCTATGTCACAACGTTCTCCACCTCTTACATAGGTTTCAATATGATAGAAGTACATACACTGTTTTAAATATACGTTTAATTTGGTTGTTCTTCTCTTATATCCATGATCTCTCAGCAATGTCCTAAGTTTCATGCGAACAAAATCTTGGTTATCCAGAAAGATCATTCGTAATCTTAATTCCATAAAATACGACCGCAAATCATCATACTCATTCTCTTCCGTATACTGACACTCACTTCCTATAGCTTCTAAATCACAATTAACAGCCTCTATTTCATTGTCATATACATCCTTATTTTCCCAATAGCTTACTTCATGCATTACATCAAGCAAGAATTGTTTTTTATTAAATCTATGACAGAGAAACAAATATTCTTTCTCGTATTCCCAAACGTCATTTAGAAAATTTTGCTGCTTTGTGATGGACATATCTCTCTCAATAATAATTCTTGCCAAAGTAGTGACATCATACAATAATTCTTCCATTATTTGTCTCCCTTTTTACCATTGCATTTTCTGCATAGAATTTGTAAATTCTCAACAACTGTTTTTCCACCTTTATTCATTGGAACGATATGATCTACTTGAAAAGGTATTCTATTGTTTGATGTCATTTTGCAGCATGCACATCCATACGCCCCTTTTCTATTTCTAGATTTTTCAAAAACATTATCTCTTATTTCTTTTTCAAGATTTGGATCAACCTTTCTGATTTCTGCTAATGGCATGTCCTCATACTTTCTTTTACCATATACCACATTGTTTTCCTCTTCAAAAAGTGTGGCATTTGTAATCTTTAAAATTTCTATATCTAACTGTTTCATAAAATATATTTTCTTTCCAAAAAATAATCGCAATATGTTGTCATCATTATCTTCCCAAATACTATCAACATATTCGCTCTTCTTCCTTGGTCCCAGATCCTCTTCAACAATATATTTTGCGATTTCAGCTATATTCAGTTTTTTCGTGTCAACCTCTTCAAATGTATAAAACGCTGGTACTTCCTCATATTGTGCATAATATTTCAGTATATGGATAATGTCCCGACTCTCATACGGTGGAATCATCTCTCCACAGAAATATGTGTCACTGCATTGTTCCTCTAGCTCTGATAACAGCTCATCACTTAGATATTCATCTTCAATTCCATAACTTGCAAATAATTCCGGCAATCCTTCCATCAGTTGTTCATAAGCTGTTTTTGTACTGTCATATACCATTACCTGATAGGACAGATCCATTCCGTCTTCTTCCAAATATGTGAATGCATACATCCCAATCGGCACACGTTGGATAAATGGTACTTTTTCAAGCTTCGTTGTATCTATTGTATCATCCAATAATGAAGCAAATTCTTCAATCTTTGAAATGGCAATCATACTAATCTGACGTTTTTGGTATTCTACATCATTGTCTGTAAACTTTCCATCTCCTCCAAATATCGTATCCGGATTACACCATGCAATATTTTCATTCCATTTATCAACAAATGATACAATATACGCCTCAGCTGTTCCGCCTGCTGCTGTACCTCGCAACGCTCTTCCAACCATCTGTGTCATCAAAATTTTTGACACCGTTGGTCTTGCCAAAAATACCGTTTTTGTCTGTGGCAAATCGACGCCTTCTGTAAGAATATTTACATTTATAAGAACTTCTAAGTCTCCATCACGATATGCCTGTAATTTTGCTTCATTCTCTTCTCTTGAAATCGTAACTCCTGTAACCATATCCCTTATATCTGATACAATAAAATCTGACGCAATACCAGCATTTTTAAACAGCTGATTTAGTGCAATCGCATGGTTGATATTTACAGAAAACACAATGGTCTGCCCATACTCTTTTTTCTTTTTCACATATGTATTTACAATGAGTTTATTACGTGCTGAACTTTCTGCGATTTCTGTTGCAATATCATCCGGTAACACATCTAAATGCTGAATATGCTCCAATGCATCTAATCCTAAATTCTTTCCATAATCCTCATCTGTATAATAAGGTTCAAAAATAGGTCTTGATAATATTCCCGCATTTATTAGCTCTTTTAATCCAATCTGATAGGTAATTCCCAGATCATTCTTAACGACATTTCCATTTTGATCAACACCATCCTTAAAAATTTTGGCTAAAAGTCCTTCTTCCTCTTTAGCTGTCCGAAATGGCGTTGCCGTAAGACCTAACAATTTCAAATTAGGTACTCTCTCTTTTACATAATTGATGATTCTTCGATAGGTCTTAGCTGTTCCATGATGTGCTTCATCAATAACACAATAAACTTCCTTTTCTCTCTCTAACCACTTGTCTAAGACTTGCAAATTACGACCAATACTATCTTTGCTTAAAATAAGTATATTGTCATTTGGTGTAATATCAATACTTCTATCATGGCTGGAGGAACCTGATACTATCCTATACGTAAATTCACTAATATGCGGCATAGCTTCTGCATATGCAAATTTCTGAAAGGATTCTGCTGCCTGATCCAACAACATCTGCCTATGTGCTATCCAAATTATCTTTTTCTTTTTATCAATGGCATTTTTCAATAACCATGTTGAAGCAGTATATGTTTTTCCTCCCCCTGTTGGCAATACCACCAATGTACTAAATGACCCTTCTTTATCTATGATACTTAATCGCTCCATAGCATTCTTTTGGTGGTTATATGGTGTTCTTGTATTTGTTCCTTTTTTTGCAGTAATTTTCCCATTGGCTTTTACTTCAATATAATTATCCATTTCAACTTCCTCTTTTCGTAATTTCCAAAATAGGCACTTTCATTTTTTGTAAAACAATAGTACAATCGCAATTCCATGTTCTGTAGTAAATCAAATATATAATCACACATAAGTG
>JAFQAU010000232.1 GCA_017399885.1 Lachnospiraceae bacterium | reverse complement strand
GAATGTACTACAGGTGACTACACCAAATAATAAGGAATTTAGTCTTGTGATACCAAACGGACAGAAATTTTCCGTATATGATGATGATTACTATTATGATGATGATAATGATCTTTCTGATTATTATGTAGGCTTTAAGGAAGTAGGAGAGAAACAGCTTCTTACATTTAAAAATCAAAGTGCATTTGGGAGCACAAACATCAGAACAGAGAACCAGGCGGAGTATGGAGAGGGCTATACATCAGATATTAAATATGAGAATTATGAATGTATAGGTACTTTTACCAATCATACAGGGCATGACTTAAATTATGCATTTATGCAAGTGGGGATACAGTATTATGCATTAGGTAATATAAAGGATGGAGAAACTGTGGAAATTACAAAGGATACGCCTAGTATTATTTTTCAGGGTATGTATTACCAAGGAGATGGAAACAGATTTGAAGATTTTATAAAAAATAACTTCCCAGCACAGGATGAAATAGAATTAAAGAGATACAGAAGTATATTCCTTCGTTATATGTCAGAGGCTTCTTATTACAGAAATAGTGGTGCTAGCTATGGGGACGCAAGTATCATAGCTAATATGGAAGATGAGGCTTCTTCTTCCTTAAACAGTGAATGGGGAATAAAGTGTAAAGGAAGTACGCTTGCTATCATGCCTATAGATGTTGATTTTAGAAATGAAAAAGGCGAAGAATTTGTGCAGGATTTGTTAAATGAAAACATTACAATTACAGCCGGTTATGTGGATGAAGAATATAGAACAACAGATGAGGATGGAGCAACCATAGAATACACATTAAAAGAAAACGAAACGCTTACAGGAATTTATTATCCGGCAAAATTTAATGCCAAGCTGAATAAAGATGTGGAGTTAGGTGTGGACACCGCTGTATTTAAAGGAAAGATAATGATCTATGACTATAAAAAGGAGAAGTTTGTGCAGTTATTTGAAACAAATAAAGAGGGCAGTGTGACAGATTTGGAAAATTATATAAATGAGGACAATTGTGTTACATTCAAAATTTCGGCAAAGGACAATCGTGCAATGGGAGAAGCAGTTCCTGTACTTTCAATGACAAAGGAGGTAAGATAAGTGGTTAAAATTGAGAATTTAAGAAAAACATACGGAAAATTTACTGCTCTTGATGGAATGAATTTGAATATCAAAAAGGGAGAACTTTTTGGATTCGTTGGACCCAATGGAGCAGGAAAGACTACAACCATGCGTATTATGTCAGGACTCCTTTCAGCAGATAGTGGGACGGTAATAGTGGATGATGTAAATGTAACGGAAAGCCCCAAAGAAGTAAAGAATAAAATCGGATATATGCCAGACTTTTTCGGTGTATATGATAATTTAAAGGCAATAGAATATATGGAATTTTTTGCATCCATTTATGGATTGGAAGGAAAGGCGGCAAGAAAGCTTTGTTTAGAAATGATGGATCTTGTAAATCTTGCAGATAAAGAAAATTTCTATGTAGATAGTTTATCGAGAGGTATGAAGCAAAGGCTTTGTCTGGCAAGATGCTTGATTCATAGTCCGGAGCTTTTGATACTGGATGAGCCTGCATCAGGATTAGATCCCAGAGCTCGTTTTGAAATGAAAGAAATACTTCGTAATCTTTCAGATATGGGAAAAACCATTTTAATCAGCTCTCATATTCTTCCTGAGCTTGCTGAAATGTGTACCAATGTAGGAATTGTAGAAAAAGGGAGATTGGTGGTAAGTGGAACTGTAGATGAGATTATGGCTCAATTTAATAACTCAAATCCTTTGGTACTACGTTATACAGAGGGACAGGAGGAAAGCTTACGTTTCCTTAAGGAAAATCCGGCAGTTGATAATATTTCCATTCGAGGAGAAAAGGTATACATTGGATTTCAAGGGACAGCAGCAGAAGAGGCAGCTCTATTAAAATCCATATTGGAACAGGGAGCGATGGTATCCTCTTTTGGACGAGAAGAAGGAAATTTAGAGTCGTTATTTATGCAAATTACAGGAAACTAGAAAGGAGAAAAGTATGAGAAATCCAATTAGTAAAATGGAAATGAAGCTGGCAGTAAGAACAAAAAAATTCCCCATCAATTTATTTGTATTAACGGGAATACTCACAATATTTACTATATTTGCTTTTTATATGATATTCGATGCGTCTTATAATCATTATGATGCTGAATACGCTACTTATGCCACCTATACAAATATAACTATATTATATGTATTTATTGCAGTTATGGAAATGGCGTTAATCTGTTTTTTGGTTCCTGCGATTACTGCTGGAACCATAGCAGGGGAACGGGAAAAGCAGACGTTGGAAATCCTATTAACAAGTAAACTAACATGCTGGCAGATTGTATTTGGAAAGTTAAAAGCATCTATTAGCACAATTTTGTTATATATTATTTCGAGTATTCCGGTAATGTGTATTGTATTTTCCATAGGTGGAGTAGCAGTTACAGATGTTCTACAGGTGCTGGCATATACAGTTGTTTTGGCGATTTATGTAGGTAGCGCAGGAATTATGTTCTCCACAATCTATAAAAAAACCATTTCTGCATCAGTACTAACTTATGTGTTTTTATTCTTTATTACTATTGGTACCTTTGCTATTATTTATATGCGAATATACATTGCTTATTTGGATGGAGTAAAAGAATTTGGAGCTTGGCCACTTATTAACCTGATAAATCCTATAACATCTATTGTTGCATTAATAGAATCGCAGCTAGGATCCGGAGTTATGTTTGAAGATCTTTGCCTGATATCAGAGGCAGGGAGTCCCTTTAATGAACTTACACCGGAGGTATGGTTTTGGATAAGTGTGGTGGTGCAGATAGTTGTTGCATTTATTTGTTTATGTGTTGCGTCTAAGCGTTTGAATCCGATTAAGAAGGCAAAGAAAAATAAGTAATGATTCAGCCCTTAGTACTATATGTCTACGGTAAAATAAAAAAGCGAGGTGAGTAAAATGGAAGATAAGAAAATAATGCATTTTTTTAAGCGGGCAAAAAGAAAAATTTTGACAAACCTTGTATTGAAAAATTTCTTCTTGTTTTTTGGAATAGGTCTTATTGTTGGAGGGAGTTTAAATGTATTAGCACTATTTCTTCCTATTTACGGAGCAATATATATATCCATAGGAGTGGTGGGAGGAATTACGGTAATTGGTTTGTTAAGCTTATTGTTTCGCTGTCCTAAAAATTCGGAGATTGCGTTAATCATTGATGAAAAAGGCCTGGATGAACAATTGGTAACAGCGTTAGAGTTAAAGGGGAAAGAGGATACCATTAGTCGCTTACAAAAGCAAAGAACCTTATCCTGCATAGAAAAATACTCTATAAAAGAAAGAATACCGTTAAAGATTTCACTATCTCAAATATTGATTAATTTCTTTGCCCTTTTGGCATTTATTATTGCGGCAATCATGCCTGCTCAGGCAAAGGAACAGGCGCTTGCCCTACATGAGCATCATGAAAAAATAGAAGAAGAATTAGCAAAAATAGAAGAGGTTAAAAATGAAATAAAAGAAGTAAAGGGTATTACAAAAGAAGAAGCCGATGAAATGAAAAAGATTTTAGAGGAGTCCTTAGAGGAACTTAAGGAGTCGAAGAACGATTTAGATATAAAAAAGTCGAAGGAAAGATTGGAAACAAAGCTTCGTGAAGAATTACAATCCAAGGAAGCTGCCAAAAAGAAAGAGCTTATGCAATTATTAGAAAAGAAGGAATTGATTGAGCAAAGTCAACAGGAAAAGCTTGCAATGGCTCAAGAAGAAAAGCTTCAGGAAGAACTGGATAAGTTATTACAACAGATGAAAGACCAACAGGATGTAGCAGAGCAGGAATTTTCACAGTCCCAGACAAAGGAAAATGGTGAGCAGAATAATGGGGAAGGTGGAGAAACTGGAGAGACAAAGGACACGAGGGAGAACGGAGCACAAAACAATAATCAACAGAGTATAGAGGAATTAGCAGAGGAATTACAGGAGCTTGCACAAAATGGATCTATGTCTCGAGCTAGTATGGAAGAGCTTACCCAGGCCCTTGCTAATGTAAATGCAAGTATGGCAAGTGGAACACAGACAACAGAACAGCTTAATAATCTTATGGCAACTATGAGTCAAATGTGTGAGAATTCCAACCAAGGAGGAAGTGCTTCCCAACAGGCTACAGCCTCCCTTGCTGGTCAAATGCAAAGTGGACAAAATAGCGGAAGTGGAAGCACAAGTAGTAATGGAAACAGTGCCGGTGGTTCAAATGGTATCGGTGATGCAAAGGGTGCAGGTAGCAATGGAAGTGGAAATGGCTTTGGTGGCGGTTATAATACAGGAAGTAAGAATGGAATGGAAAAAACATATCAAAAGGGAAATACAGTGGAGAGAGTATCCATTCCTAACCAAACCGTTGGAAATGACGAGAATCTGACAGGTACCAACAATGGAAGTGGAAGCAGTTATACACAGAAAACACAAAAAGGAATTGCATGGTCAGGAAATTCTGTAAATTATAATCAGGTAGTTGGAGATTATGCAAATCAGGCATATAGTCAAATAGAGGGTGACCAGATTCCGGATGCCATGAAAGCAATTGTAAAGACATATTTTGAAGGATTGACACAATAGGGTAACAGTTCAGCCTCCCGGCTGAACTGCTATACCATAAGCAGGGTGTAATCTCCTTCGCTCCATAGGATAGTTCATCCTTATTAATCCGTACTTTTATTGATATAAGTAGGAGATAATTTCGAGTACATAATTTTCTGGCTACTATAAAGTCCGTAATAACCGGAGAATACGTAGCTAATAGAACAGGCAAAACAAAATAAAATGAGCGCTGAGGAGCCAAATAATTCAATGCTCAATAGTAAAGAAGCAATTGGGCAGTTTACAACTCCACAGAATACGGAAATTAAGCCGATTGCCGCTCCAAATCCAGGATCAAGTCCCAGTAAACCACCTACTACATTTCCAAAGGTAGCCCCAATAAAGAACGAAGGAACAATTTCCCCACCCTTAAATCCGGCGCCTAAGGTAATTGCAGTAAAAATAATCTTAAGGAGAAATGCTTCCGGGTTGGTAGAACCGTTAATTGCATGATTCACTATTTCCATACCTGCCCCATTGTATTCTCTCGTCTGTATCAGTAAGGTGAGTAATATGACCAGTATACCACCTACGAAAATCCGTAAATACTCATTTTCAATAAAACGCTTATACAAGGAGGAAGACTTGTGGAGCGTTATGCAAAACAAAATACTTATTAAGGCACAGAGTAAGGCAAGAATTATAACACGTACTATGGTCCCTAAATCCAGAGTGGGAATGCTTGAAAGGGTATAGTGTATTGGTTTTGTGCCAAAAAACTTCCCGATGGAAAAGGCTACCATGGCGGAAATCAAGCAGGGAATAAAGGCAACATAATAGAGAACACCTACACTAATAACTTCCATACTAAATATGGTAGCGGTAATGGGGGTACCAAAAACGGCTGAAAAAACGCCACTCATTCCACACATAACAATTACATGCATATCTTTTTCATTAAGCTTTAAAATTCTTCCTATGGACGAGGATATGCTACCACCAATTTGAAGTGCAGCCCCTTCTCGACCGGAAGAACCACCAAATAAATGGGTAAGAACAGTAGAAACAAATATCAATGGTGCCATTCGAAATGGAATTGTAGAAGAGTTACGAATTGAGCTGATAACACGATTGGTTCCACCATCCTCCTTCATGGATGTAATGTGATATAAAAATACAATAACCAAACCACCAAAAGGAAGAAGATATAGCAAGAACGGGTGGTTTTGTCTTGAGTGTGTAGCAAGATCTACAGCTTCATGAAAAATACCACCGATAATGCCACTTAAGATACCAACAAGAATAGAGCAACAAGACCATTTTAGAAAAGCTAAAATAAAATCCCGCGGTTTTTTGGTATTTGTGGTAATAAAATTTTTAAGATTTTGCATAATATCACTCCTTTTTTTGAAGAAAAATGTCGAAATATATTTTATAAGTGTGTTTAGGTAACAGTTTAGCCAAACAATTGAATTGTTATAATTCATAATAGAACAAAAAAAGGCTTTTTTCAACAATGGTTTTATGGTAAAGGGGGGAAAGCACATGGAATATAGTAATTCATTGAATTATATGATTAAGCTTGTACAGTCTTTTCGGGATAATGCAATGAATAATTATATGTTTATAAAGCATTATAATACGCTTTCTGTATCACAAGATAAAATAAGAGAGATTATAGTAGATAAGGAATCTAACTTATGTTTTCTGTATTACAGGTTTCCAAGACACGAAATGTTAGATTCTTACCAACCTTTTCTTGGCTGGATTCGAGAAATGTATTATCAGTATTTTAAAGAGCAGACGCCGGAGGAATTTGTTAAGAATGCAAAGGTATATCCTTTACAGCAGTATCCCTTTGCTCAGTACATAAAAAGTGGGAGAGCGGGACGTATTGAAGATATTTTAATTACAGAAGTAAATTACGAAAAGAAGAAAATATTGGAATCATTGGTGAATTTATACGAGTATATAGGTGAAAGGCAACCTATGTTTATTGTAATAGAGAGTCTGCATTTGGCCAATTTGTCAGGAATCCAGTTTTTAAAACAGTTTCTCCATAGTTTTAAAAGTAACAATGTAAGGATATTTGCTACCTATAATGAAAGTTATCGGACGCTAGATTACATAACCGAGGAATGGAAAGGCTTCATAAGAGAAATTGAAAAGAAGAATTTACAATATGAGTGGGGAGATATAGATACTGAGGTAACAATAGATGCACAAGATGTGTTTATTCCCATGGAGCAAAATATAGAAGAATATTTAACAATTGCAAATAACATGTTTTATTTTCTTGATTATGAAGATGCAAATCATTATTTAAATATTATATATGATACGCTTGAACATGATAAGCTTTCCATTTCAGTAAACCAACAATTGAGATTTCTTCAGGTACTTGCAATTGTGGAGATTTTTCAGGATAATTCGTCAAGGGCAATACAATTGTGTGAGCGAATTAAGAAGATGGGGAAAAAGATTCAGGATCAGCAAGTATTATATAACTGTAATTATTTAAGTGCATTAGCTCTATCAGAAATGGAACAGGTAGATGATAAGGTAAAGGCACATGTAAGTCAATGTATAGAGATTGCAGCAGTACAAAAAGACGAATTGGCGCAATATAAGGCAGAATTATTGCTTGTGCTATACAAATATAACTATTGGAGAGATATATTTAAGCAGAATTTTGATTTTAAGATGAGTAGGGATTTTATACGGAAAACAAAGAAATATGGATTTTTAAACTATTTATCTTATTTTTATATACATTGTTTTGATATGACAGATAAAGAGATTGATGAGGTTGCACAACACAAAAAGCAGTTGGTTAATCTGAAAAAAGGAATCGAAATTGCATCAAAGACCGGCAATGGTGATTTGATAATATCCGGTTATACAAAGAACATAATCCGCTTTTCCGAAAGAGGATGGTATGATTTTGTTTTTGAATTATCTCAGAAGAGAATGGAAGCCATTGATAAGGAGAATAATCTTATTCGAAAGGCGCACATGTATAATGGAATGGGATATAATCTTAGTATTGTGGAAAGGTATCAAAATGCAGAGGAGAACTTTAATGAAAGTTTAAAGCTGTTAGTAGAATTGGAATATGGAGAGGAGATTGGGATTGCCTTATACAATAGTGCCATAAATAAAATGCAGGCAAGGGACTTTACAGCAGCAATTGAGGATTTATTATTGCTTATTCGTATTATGGAAATGTTGGGGATTCACTCTCTTTCTATATGTGATACATCTAAGTTTTATGCTATGTTAGGATTGAGTAGTTTCTATGTAGGAGAGGATTATCGCTGTTATTTTTGTTTGAATCGTATAGAAACATATGTTTCTCATTTGGAACATGTGAAAGTAGATGGGAAATATAGGTATCGACATGATACGTTATTCATGAAGTATTTGCTTAGGGCTATGTTGCACATTCAGGATAATAAGCTTGGAGAGGCAGCAGAGGAATTTGAAAAGGCAAAATATCACATGGATTGTGATGCAGGTAATCTTCACTTTAATTACCCTTTGTATGCACAGGAAATGGCTAAGTATTATGAAATTCTGGACATGGAGAAAAAGAGAGAATCTGTGCTAAAGCAGTGTATTGCTTATTGTGATGAGAATCGATATCGTCTACGAAGTACTATGCTAAAGGCTGAATTAAACAGAACCAGAGATATGGGTAAAAGAGTGGTTATACCTAGAAGAGATTTAAGCAACGAAGAAATTCTTGAAGTAATAGAAAAAATAGCTGTACACAAGGATTTAGAGGATAGAAAAAAAGACATAAGCTTTTTGACTGTCTGGCAGGAGCTTCTTAATAAATGTAATAATACAGAGGATATTTTACCACAGACATTTAGCTTGTTAAAGAATCATTTTAATTTAGACGGTACCTTAATGATAGGAATGTCCATGGGGCAAGCGGAAATAAAATACAAGGATTGCATGGCAGTAGAGAAGGATGTGGACAATGTTACAAATCGTATTTCCAATTTTAAACCAAAGGATCTGGACAGGATAGCAAAGTATTTCAAAAAGAACCGACAAGCCATACTTACCAATCGCACTGACAAGGGATTTTTGGAGTATAAAGAGCTAGTGGAGATCTTTGGCATATATCAAGTAATTACCTTATATGCTGCGCCCCTTTATGAAGAGGATGGAGAGTTGGGAGCTGTTATAATCGGTTATGTAGAAATGAAAGATTATGCAATTGCCAACCGTTATCTATTAAAGGAACACGATTTAATTATTCTTAAGTTTGCCAGTCAGCAGTTGCATATTGCCTTAGAACGATTGAAAAATGTGGATTTGATTAAACGAATGAATAGTCAGCTTTCAGACATGGCTGTAACAGATTTGCTAACAGGTTTGTATAATCGTCAGGGATTTGAAAAACGCATGAAAGAGGATGAGAAGAAGGAAAATGTAGAAAGCGTTATTTTGTACTTAGATTTAGATAATTTTAAGTATTATAACGACACCTTTGGTCATGAAATGGGGGACTATGTTTTAGTACGTTTTGCACAGGTGTTGGAAAAGGTGGTAGATAATATTGGTTATGCAGTGAGATATGGTGGAGACGAATTTGTACTGGTACTGAATGGAAAAGATATAGAGTTTGCCAAAGTGGTAGCAAAGAATATCTTTTTTATGCTGGCAGGAAGTGTCAATCAGGATGTGCAAAGAAAGATAGGTTTTGATACCATTGTGCCAAAGGAGAAATTATTAACTTGTTCCGTGGGAATCTCTTCTTGCGAAGGTTATGGTAAGATTACGGAGGCATTAAATAAGGCAGACAAAGGATTATACTATGTAAAGAAAACATCAAAGAATAATTATGTAGTATGGGATGAAATAGAAAACGATTCTGATATGGAATAATAATGGAAACAATTCCCATAATAATTACAAGAAATATGTCCATAATAATATCAAGATAAGTGATAAACAAACACAAAACCGGAATGAAAATTCAAGGATAAGTGATTGTAAGTCACTTATCCAAAGAATATTATATGGAGGTGTATTACAATGGCAAGTAATAGTTCAGGAAGAATGGAAGTACCAGAGGCAAGAGAAGCAATGGATCGTTTCAAAATGGAAGTTGCTGACGAATTAGGCGTACCTTTAAAAAATGGTTATAACGGACATTTAACAAGTGCGCAGAACGGATCAGTTGGCGGTGAAATGGTTCGTCAGATGATTAAACGTCAGGAAGAATCCATGTCTGGTAAAACAGAGAAATAGTGCATGTCTGTAAAATTAGACATGTAAGCTAACAATTGAGTTAGAATAATAGCATAAGGTCTGGGGAGGCTTGAAACATGGCGTTCCCGGGCTTTTTCTTATAAAAAAGCGTAGGTGATGAAAATGAAAAAATTCAAGAAAGTGCAAACACAAATAAATTCTGTTATTGGTAGAACGGTAACCGTGACGGTTGACAGACCATTAGGCAGTTACCACCCTAAACATAAGGATATATATTATCCGATAAATTATGGTTATGTGGAAGGTATTATGGCACCGGACGGAGAGGAACAGGATGCTTATATATTAGGTGTGGCTGAAGCTGTAGAAAAGTTTATAGGAAACATTATTGCTGTTGTACATAGAAATGATGATGTGGAAGAAAAATGGGTTGTTGCACCTGTGGGGATGACCTTTACAAAAGAAGAAATCATGGAGCAGATTCATTTCCAGGAACAGTATTTTAATAGTGAGATTATGATGTAAAAATTGATAGGATAGTAGGTGACTTTAAATGAGATTATTATTTGGGACAGGCAATCAGGCGAAATTATCAGTAGTTAGAAGTTTTGAATATAGAAAAGCAACTTTGGAAGATATGGAAGAACTGGTAAGAACAAGAATTATAGTCCTTCGTGCAGCTAATAAATTATCAGATGATGTGGATATGTCAGTGGTGGAAAAGGAGTCTTATGCATATTATAAGAGTGCGTTAGAAAACGGTGAACATATTGCATATCTGGTGTATGATAATGGGACATTTATTGGTGCAGGTGGTGTCAGCTTTTATCAGGTTATGCCCACATACCATAATCCTACTGGTAAAAAAGCATATATTATGAATATGTATACTGCACCGGAATATAGAAGACAGGGAATTGCAATTCACACATTGGATTTACTGGTAAAGGATGCGAGGGAACAGGGCGTGACGCAGATTGCTTTAGAGGCAACCGATATGGGACGACCGGTGTATGAAAAATATGGATTTATAAAAATGGAAGATGAAATGGAGCTGATATAGTGAGTAGACAAGTAACAGATTTACAAACTTGTGAATACAAAAACTAAATCGGACGTTATAGAGAAAAATGAAAAAAAGCCAACGATTACTTGACACAAACTTGCCTTATCCAATTATTTACTTTGTATTGCCTGTGTGTTAAAATAAAGCTTAGTGTACATAAAAAATGCACAATAAAATGTAAAATATTTTAAGGGAAAAGAATATAAAATACTGAAGAGTTTGTTTGAAAGGAAAGAAAGGGAAAAAATGGGAAAATATTTTGGAACAGATGGTTTTCGAGGAGAGGCAAATGTAAATTTAAATGTTATGCATGCTTATAAAGTGGGAAGATTTTTGGGAAACTACTATAGCAAGGAGCATAAAGCAAGAATCGTAATAGGAAAAGACACCAGAAGATCAAGTTATATGTTCGAGGACGCATTGTCTGCCGGGTTAACAGCAAGCGGTGCAGATGTATATTTACTTCATGTTACTCCTACACCAAGCGTTTCCTATGTGGTACGCAGTGAAGGGTTTGATTGTGGGATTATGATTTCTGCCAGCCATAATCCGTATTATGATAATGGAATAAAAATAATCAATGGTAGTGGACATAAGTTGGAAGCGGAAATCGAAGAGAAGATAGAGGCATATATTGATAGCCAGGAGGATACATTGCCATTTGCAACAAAAGAAAATATTGGTTGTACGACAGATTATGCCGTAGGACGTCATCGTTATATTGGTTATTTAATGTCTTTGGCTACCCGTTCCTTCAAAGATATGAAGGTAGGATTAGACTGTGCCAATGGTTCGGCATCCACAGTTGCAAAGGGAGTTTTTGATGCCTTAGGTGCTAAAACATACACCATAAATAACCAACCGGATGGAGTAAATATTAATAAGGACTGTGGTTCTACTCATATTGAGGTGCTACAAAGCTATGTAAAAGAAAATGGGCTAGATGTGGGATTTGCGTTTGATGGTGATGCCGATCGTTGTTTGGCAGTAGACGATCAGGGAAATATCATTGATGGAGATTTGATTTTATATGTATGTGGAACTTATTTAAAAGAAAAAGGTGAATTGGCAAATAATACCATTGTAACCACAGTAATGTCAAATTTAGGGCTATACAAAGCCTTGGATAAAAAGGGGATCTCCTACGAGAAAACAGCAGTGGGAGATAAATATGTTTATGAGAATATGATGAAGCATGACCATATTATTGGTGGTGAGCAATCCGGACACATTATTTTTAGTAAGTATGCAGCAACTGGAGATGGTGTATTAACAGCACTTATGATTATGGAAGTAATTTTGGAAAAGAAAATGCGTCTTTCAGATTTGGTGAAAGAAGTGGTTATTTACCCACAGCTACTGGAAAATGTAAGAGTAAAAGATAAGAATGCAGCCATGGAGCATCCGGAGGTAAGGAAGGTAGCCAGACAGGTGGAAGAATTATTGGGAAACAATGGAAGAATATTGCTTCGTGAAAGTGGAACTGAGCCATTAGTACGTGTTATGGTAGAAGCAGAAACAGATGCACTTTGTGAGCAGTATGTAAAGAAGGTAGTGGATGTAATTAAGGCCAATTGCGTATAGATAACACAATCTAAGAAGGTAACCGTTTAGGTTGGTCTGCGTATTTACTGTGTAAACCGTAAGAAAGAGTATAACGGGAGTTGAACTGGAAAATTTGCGCAATTATTTTTGTCCAACTGAACTGCTATCGTTACTATTCGTACAGCGTGTGAACAGTAATCTGCTATTTATATGTATAAGGTGAAAAAAGATTAATATAGACATTTATAATAGGTTTATGCTATAATAGCATAATGTGTAGGTTTGTCTAAGTTGTGAACAGTAAGTAATAGTTCAGGTGGGACGAACAAAAGTTCATTAGAAAGAGGTGCAGATGGTTTTCTGCACGAAGGAGGAAATTTTAAATGAGTTTACAAGTTGAAAAATTAGAAAAAAACATGGCAAAGCTTACAATTGAAGCAAGCGTAGAAGATTTCGAAGCAGCAGTTGAGAAGGCATATCAGAAGAATAAGAATAAAATAAATATACAGGGATTCCGTAAAGGAAAAGCACCTCGTAAGATGATTGAAAAAATGTATGGAAAGGAAATCTTCTTTGAAGATGCTGCAAACTTCATTATTCCTGATGCTTATGCGAAAGCATTAGAGGAGTGTAATTTGGAAATCGTTTCACAGCCAAGCATCGACGTGGTTCAGGTTGAATCAGGTAAGCCATTTATTTTCACCGCAGAAGTTGCAGTAAAACCAGAAGTTACACTTGGAGCATACAAGGGTGTTGAAGTAGATAAAGTAGATGTAGAAGTAACAGATGAAGATGTAGAGAAAGAGCTTGATAAAGTAAGAGAACAGAATGCAAGAACAACATCTGTAGAAGATCGTCCGGTACAGGATAAGGACATGACAGTGATTGACTTTGAAGGATTTGTAGATGGAGAGACATTTGAGGGTGGAAAAGCAACAGATTATAGCTTAACAATTGGTTCTCATTCTTTCATTGATACATTTGAAGAACAGTTAATTGGTAAGAACATTGGGGAAGAAGTAGAAGTGAATGTAACATTCCCAGAAGATTACCATGCAAAAGAATTAGCTGGAAAGCCTGCTATGTTTAAGGTAACAGTAAAACAGATTAAAGTAAGAGAATTACCGGAATTAGATGATGATTTCGCACAGGATGTATCAGATTGCGAAACACTAGATGCATATAAAGAAAGCTTAAAAGAAGAAATTAAGAAGAGAAAAGAAGATGCAGGTAAGAATGCAAAAGAAGATGCAGTAATTGACAAGATTATCGAAGATGCAAAGATGGACATTCCAGAGCCTATGATCGATACACAGGTTAGACAGATGGCAGAAGATTTTGCACGTAGAATGCAAATGCAGGGATTGTCAATTGAGCAATACTTCCAGTTTACAGGAATGGATGCAAACATGTTCTTAGAGCAGATGAAGCCTCAGGCATTAAAACGTATCCAGAGCAGATTAGTATTAGAGGCTGTTGTGGCAGCAGAAGGTATTAAAGCTACTGAAGAAGATGTGGAAAAAGAAATGGAGAGTATGGCAACTGCATACAACATGGAATTAGACAAGGTAAAAGAACTTCTTGGCGAGAAAGAAAAAGAACAAATTTCTGCAGACCTTGCAGTACAGAAGGCAGTAGAATTTGTTGTTGAGAATGCTGTTGAGAAATAGAATAGTCATATAGAGTGTGACAGAAACACGATGTAACCATAGGGTGTCAAAAGTACCTTTTGACACCTTGTGTTGTAATTTGGTGTTGGTAATGGTTCAGCTAAACAGAAATATTGCGCAATTTGTTTGTGGCTGTAATTTCCAAGGCTTTAGATGAGGGACAGTTCACTGGCAAGTAGTCAATAGATATGAAATAACATATAATAGTTAGAATGAGGAGGATGAGAATATGAGTTTAGTACCTTATGTAGTGGAACAGACAAGTAGAGGAGAACGTTCTTATGATATTTACTCTAGATTGTTAAAAGATAGAATTATTTTTTTGGGAGAAGAGGTCAATGACGTATCTGCAAGTATTGTAGTAGCGCAGCTATTATTTCTTGAAGCAGAAGATCCAGGAAAAGATATCAATTTATACATTAATAGTCCGGGAGGTTCTGTAACTGCAGGAATGGCTATTTATGATACCATGAACTTTATCAAGTGTGACGTTTCTACTATTTGTATTGGAATGGCAGCAAGCATGGGTGCATTTTTATTGGCAGGTGGAGCAAAAGGAAAACGTTTTGCACTTCCAAACGCTGAAGTGATGATTCATCAGCCATCCGGTGGAGCAAGAGGACAGGCAACAGACATTAAGATTGTTGCAGATAACATTTTAAAGACTAAGAAGAAGTTAAATGAAATTTTAGCAGCAAATACTGGTAAGCCAATTGATATTATTGAAGTTGATACAGAGCGTGATAATTATATGTCAGCTAAAGAGGCAATGGAGTATGGATTGATTGATAATATCATTACAAATCGCCAGTAGTCTGTGATGGAAAGGTGTGCAAGGGCAAGGGGTAAGACCTTATACACACCTTTTATAAGAGAACGCTTTTGGCGTTCTTTTATTGCTATATAGGAAAATACGTACTATAGAGCAAAAAGCCCTCCAGTGTAGGACTACAGGTTTAACAGAATGACATAGTTGTTGAATAGTAACACAGGTAGAAGTATAGATAAGAAAGGTGAAAAAATGGCAAAGAAGGACGATAATAAAACAGTTAGATGCTCTTTTTGTAAGAAGACACAGAATCAGGTTAGAAAAATTATTGCTGGTGATGATGTGTATATTTGTGACGAGTGTGTAGATATTTGTGCAGAAATTATAGATACAGAACTAGATGATTATGTAGAAGATAGTGATATTAACCTATTAAAGCCAAAAGAAATTAAAGATTTCTTGGATGAATATGTAGTTGGACAAGAAGAGGCAAAGAAGGCATTGGCTGTCTCTGTATACAATCATTACAAACGTGTATTAATGGGTAAAAGCTTAGATGTTGAGTTACAGAAAAGTAATATTATAATGGTAGGGCCAACCGGTTCCGGTAAAACATATTTGGCTCAGACATTGGCGAAATTATTAAATGTACCATTTGCTATTGCTGATGCAACGACTCTTACAGAGGCAGGATATGTAGGAGAAGATGTAGAAAATATATTATTGAAAATTATTCAGGCTGCAGATTATAATATAGATCGTGCAGAATATGGAATTATATATATAGATGAAATAGACAAGGTTACTAGAAAATCAGAGAATACGTCCATTACAAGGGATGTATCCGGTGAAGGTGTACAGCAGGCATTGTTAAAGATTTTAGAGGGAACGGTAGCTAGCGTACCACCACAGGGTGGAAGAAAACATCCACATCAAGAGCTTATTCAGATTGATACTACAAACATTTTATTTATTTGTGGTGGAGCATTTGATGGTCTGGAGAAAATAATCGAAAATAGAATTGGAAAGAAAACAATTGGTTTTAATGCGGAGATTGCCAATATAGATAAGAAAAATGTTGGAGAAATGTTTAAGCAGGTAATGCCACAGGATTTTGTAAAGTTTGGATTGATTCCTGAATTTGTAGGTCGTGTGCCTGTTTCCGTAGGTTTAGATTTACTTGATGAGGATGCATTGGTTCGAATCTTATTAGAGCCAAAAAATGCAATTACAAAACAGTATAAAAAATTATTTGAGTTAGATGATGTAGAATTAGAATTTGAAGAGGAAGCAGTTCGCGAGATTGCAAGACGTTCCGTAGAAAGAAAAACAGGAGCCAGAGGACTTCGTGCTATTATGGAAGAGATTATGATGGATACCATGTACGAAATTCCTTCGGATAGTAGTATTACAAAATGTATTATTACAAAAGATACAGCAGATGGTAAATGTGGACCTGTTATAGAACGTAGAGAAGAGAATGGAAAAAGCAAGAAATCAGGCGCTAAATCCATTCGTATAAAAGATGATAATGAGATAGCATAATAGAGAAGGTGTAGACCTATGAATAAAATACAAAAAACTATGCCTATAGTTGCTTTGCGTGGGATGATAGTTTTGCCGGGAATGTTAATGCATTTTGATGTTAGTCGAGGGATTACCATTAAAGCAGTAGAGAAGGCAATGGTAGAGGATCAGATGCTTTTTGTGGTAGCACAAAAAGATGCAGATGTAGAGAATCCTGCAAGAGAGGATTTATTTCAGGTAGGAACTGTAGTTATAATAAAACAGATGGTGCGTATGCCGGGAAATACAATTCGAGTAATGGTAGTAGGGGTAGAACGTGCCAGTTTATTACAGCTAAATCAGAGAAAGCCTTATTTAGAGGGAGAAATATTATTTCAAAATGAGGATAGTCTGGTACATTTGTCTGATTTAGAGAAAAAAGCAATGCTTGTAAATCTAAAAGAAAGCATTCAGATATACGGAATGGAGAATAGCAATATAGGCGAGAAAAGTATTAAGAAGCTTATGGAGTTAAATAACATTCCTACATTGGTAGATGAGACAGCAATGATTCTCCCTATAGACTTTCAGTCAAAACAGAATTTGTTAAGTGAGTTTAACACAGTACGTCGATACGAGATGGTATTGGATTTTTTACTACAGGAGATAGAAATTGCCAAATATAGAAAAGATTTTCAGATAAAGGTAAAAGCTAAGATAGATAAAGGACAAAGGGATTATCTGCTTCGTGAACAGATGAAAGTGATTAAGGAAGAATTAGGTGAAGGAGATAGTCTCTCAGAAAGCGAAGAATTTTACGAAAAGCTAAGGGAATTACAGGCAACTGCTGAGATTAAAGAGAAGATTAAGAAGGAAATCGACCGATACAAAAGTAGCTCCTCAAGCAATGCAGAATCCAACATGCAGAGGAGAT